>NZ_JAYJLK010000016.1:0-48210 GCF_051948795.1 Acinetobacter sp. Lyrl_1 | reverse complement strand
CAATTCTCTAATGGTATCTGTAATCTTTACAACAAGTCTGCAGCCAATACATTAAGAACAGCAATAGAAAAACTACCTACCCCATGAAATCAAATCTACTTTTTAACTCTAAAATGAGTCACTCAGGCGAAGTCAATCTTCGCCTTTTTTTATGCTACAGTGCCATCTAGTACTCATACTTTTCAGACATCAATATCTCACATGCTTGAATTTTGGTTTAACCCACAGATTACCGTCACAAAGAAAATTACCCTGCTAATGCTGATCGCGTTGGTCACTGCAGCGTTATATTTCTTAGAACCCTTAAAGCTCGATGCGATTTTAATGTTTCTGGCTGCAGGTCTTGTTTTTTTAATTTGTCGTTACTGCAAAATTCATTTTACCGCCCAACATCCAACAGGTTGGTTAGCACGACTATTGACTTGGATTCCACTGGCGTTGTTACTCGCACTCATTTTTCTGCAGATTCAACACGGTGAAATTTTACTATCGGGTGCACAAGGCATCGGCTTTACCGCTTTGGCCATTTGTTTGTTTTCACCGTTGTCTTTGCTGCATCATCATCAAGCTTCCGACACACAATAAAGTCACAACTTTAAAAACTCTGCTATTATTCTTTCTGATTTATTGAGCCTAGAATGGCCCAGCCCACAAAATATTCACTTTTGCTTGACCAGAGAACGCTATGCGCCAGTATTTAGACCTACTCCAACATATTCTTGACCATGGTGGCGATAAAGGCGACCGTACTGGAACTGGCACGCGTTCAGTGTTTGGGCATCAAATGCGATTTGACCTAGCGCAAGGCTTTCCCCTGCTCACCACCAAAAAAGTGCATTTCCGTTCTATCGTGATTGAACTGTTGTGGTTTTTAAAAGGCGATACTAACGTCAAATACCTACAAGAACATAAAGTCAGTATTTGGGATGAATGGTCTACCGCAGAACAAACCGCGCGCTTTGGTCGTCCTGAAGGTGAACTTGGCCCAGTGTACGGACATCAATGGCGTAATTTTGGTGCAACACAAAAAGCCGATGGTCTGTATGAGCAAGATGGTTTTGACCAAATTGCATGGTTAATCAATGAAATTAAAACCAATCCAAATTCACGTCGTTTAATCGTGTCAGGCTGGAACCCGAAAGAAGCAGGTCAAGTTGCTTTACCGCCTTGCCATACTTTATTCCAGTTTTTTGTGCACAACGGCAAACTCTCATGCCAGCTATATCAACGCAGTGCCGATGTGTTTTTAGGCGTGCCTTTTAATATTGCCAGCTATGCTTTACTAACCCACATGATCGCGCAAGTCTGTGATTTAGAAGTCGGAGATTTTGTCTGGACAGGTGGCGATACGCATTTATATGCCAACCACTTTGAACAGGCACAGTTACAGCTAAGCCGTGAACCACTGGCGTTATGTCAGTTAAAACTCAATCCTGAAATCAAAGATATTTTCGATTTTAAATTTGAAGATATTGAAATTGTAGGCTATGAGTCACATCCTGCAATTAAAGCACCTGTCGCTGTTTAATTGCCTGTTGCTAGATTTATCATCTCAACATTTAAATTGCCCCAACGTCCCCAAAAGATGCTTGGCAGACTAAGAAAATACGAGCCTAATTATGTCATTTCAAAATTTAGAAGTTGTACACGTAGTCGCTATGGATCAACAACGCTGCATTGGTCAGGGTAACCAATTGCCGTGGCATATTTCGGCAGACTTAAAACACTTCAAAGAAATCACCCAAGGTGGCGTGGTGATTATGGGACGCAAAACCTTGGAGTCGATGGGACGCACCCTGCCTAAACGTGTCAATTGGGTGATTACCCGCGACCCAAACTGGGCATTTGAAGGCACAAAAGTGGCGCATAGCATTGAAGATGCCTTGCAACAAGCCGTTGCCGATGTTCAAGCCTCAGAAAAACCAAACACTTTATTTATTATTGGTGGTGGTGAAATTTTTAGCCAAACTATGCCGATTGCTGACCGTTTGGAACTGACACATATTGAACTAGATGTTCAGGGAGATGCGCATTATCCTGCCATTCCTGCCGAGTTTAAAAAAGTGGCCTCAGAACAGCATGTCGATGAAAAATCAGGGATTGCCTTTGAGTTTGCCCGCTATCAAAAATAATGCTGACAGCCTTGGCAATATTTGATTATGATGACTTAAACGGAATTTAACTTTGCCTCAGGAATGGCGGATGCTGCATTTCATCTTCAGTTTAGGTGTCGTTCTTTCTTCTATTTGGCTCAGTATGGCCTTGTGGATTCATCAGCCTTTGGGTTGGTTAATGAGCCGTGTGCTGATTGGGACTTGGCTAGCCTTCACCCTCAGCATTTTGGGCATTTATATCACTCAGCATTTGCTCAGTCGCAATCAGGATATTTTGGTTTATCTTTTGGGTTTTACCTTGGGGCTGTTTTGGTATTTTGGGATGGATGCCAAGCAAGACCGTGACTGGAACCCTGAAGTAGCCCGTATGCTGCATTATGAACAAGTACAAGATCAGGTCACGCTGCACAATGTCCGCAATTTTGACTGGCATGCCGATGGTCGCTATACCGAACGTTGGGAAACCCGCCAATTTAACCTGAAACAGATTACGGGGGTGAATATCATCACCTCTTACTGGATGGGGCCAAAAATTGCGCATACCTTAGTCAGTTTTGACTTTGCCGATCAAGCGCCACTCACCTTTTCCATTGAAATTCGCAAAGAAAAACACGAAGAGTTTTCTGCGATTGGTGGCTTCTTTCGGCAATATGAACTCAGCCTTGTCGCTGCCGATGAAAAAGATATCATCTACACCCGCAGCAATATTCGGGGTGAGCAAGTTTATTTTTTCCCGATCCAGCTCAATCCACAAGAAGCACAAGCACTGTTTCAGGAATATCTGCATAAAGCCGATGCTTTAGCCGCCAAAGCGCGTTGGTATAATACGTTGACCAGTAATTGCACCACGCTGCTGTTTGACATGATTCAGGCAGTATCTCAAAAACGTTTCCCTGCCGACTATCGTCTGTTTGCTTCGGGTTATTTACCCAATTATTTATATGATTTGCATGCGCTGGATCATCGTTGGGATATGCAAACTTGGTATCAACGTGCCCACATTAACCCACGTGTGGAAAACTTAAAAGATATCCACAGCCAAGACTTTTCCGCGCTCATTCGACAAGGCGTGCAGCTCGATTCTTCAGCAAACATCAGCACGCCTTATTCGCATCCGACTTATCAGAACAAAGTGCTGCCCTGACCTATTTTGGTCATTTTGCGCAGATACAATCAATTCAGAGAAAAAACCACACCATATCTTGGAAAAAGTTGCAGCAAACATACAAATTCAACTAGAGCCACGGCGCATAATTTGTTTAGATAGCAACAATTTCAAAAAATTAGAGATCATTCCATGCTAAAAAAATACTTCGGGATCACCTTATTGGGTGCAATGATTGCTTTATCAGGATGTGAAACTATGCCAACTCAAACGAGTGCAAGCCAAATTAGCGCAATCAATCAAGCCAACTTAGTACAACGTATATGGACTGCTACGCAATTGGGCAACAGCATGTTAAAAACAGAAGCAAACCGCCAAAACTTGCCATATTTAAACTTTGATGCCGCCACACAAACAGTCACAGGTTCAGATAGTTGTAACCGACTCAGCGGTAGTTATGTCGCAGGACGTGACACCCTACAATTGGGGCAATTGGCAACCACGCGAATGGCTTGCTTAAATAACAACAACTTAGATCAGAAATTTCATGAAGCCCTAAATAAAGTGACGCATTATCAGGTCTATGGTAAAACCCTGAAATTGCTAGATCGCCATGGAAATTTACTGATTCAATTTGAAACACCAACGGCTGCACGTTAACGGCTAAGCCTAATAATAGACAGGCTTAAAATGGTTTATTCATAAAATATAAGGACAAAATCATGCAACAAGCATTGTTTGGTGGCGGATGTTTCTGGTGTGTCGAAGCCGTATTTTTACAACTGCAAGGCGTAGAAAAAGTCACCAGCGGTTATGCAGGTGGACATACCTTAAACCCAAGCTATGAAGATATTTGCCGTGGCGACAGCGGACATGCAGAAGTCATTTTGATTGATTTTGATGAGCAGCAGATCAGCTATTCACAATTACTTGAGGTGTTTTTTGCCACACACGACCCAACCACATTAAACCGTCAGGGCAATGATGTCGGCACACAATACCGCTCTGTGATTTATTATTTAGATGCTACACAGCAACAAGCTGCCGCCGAGATGATTGCAGCCTTACAAGCTGAAGGTGTGAATGTTGTGACTGAACTCAGTGCAGCACCTGAATTTTACCCTGCAGAAGACTATCATCAGAATTTCTTTGCCAAAAATCCAAATCAGGGCTACTGCAATTTTTCCATTCCACCGAAACTGAATAAATTACGCAGTAAATTTCAGCATTTACTGAAAGTATAACCATTGGATTTAAAAGCAAGTACAAAACGGTGATACTCATCTTTTGATGACATCACCGTTTACACCACTATTTATTTTACAAAAGTCGTCCAGACAAATGCCTGAGTACGTCCTTGTAAGGTCATCTTCAACTGATCGCCCGACTGTAATGCTGCCACCCCTGCAGGTGTACCAGTCATTACCACATCACCAGGTTCTAAACTAAATACTTGGCTAATATCTGCCAACAATGCCGCAATATCAAAAATCAATAAACTGGTATCACCTTGCTGACGTAATTCGTCATTAATGTCCAAACGATATTGCACGTTTTTCCAGTCCTGAATTTCCGATACATCTACCCAGTCTGCCAACACACAAGAGCCATCAAACGCTTTGGCTCGTTCCCACGGCTGTCCTTTTTTCTTGAGTTCATCCTGCAACTCACGCAAAGTTAAATCCAAGCCCAAAGTTACTGCACCTACAGCATCCAATACTTTGGCAGGATCTGTGTCTGCATTTAAAGGTTGGTCAATGCGTAAACTCAATTCACATTCATAGTGACAATTGCCCCAGACCTTATTCCACGTAATCCCATCACTTAAACTGCGTAAACTGCTTGGCGGTTTAATAAATAACACAGGACGATCAGGTACAGCATTACCTAATTCTTTGGCATGGTCTGCATAACTGCGACCGACACAGACAATTTTAGATGGACGTGTACTCATGATCATCCTCAAATAATTCGTAAATTGGGAAAATTAGAACTTACTTTTTAAAAGTATTTTCAAAAACCGTTTGTTCTGCAGGCTGATTAAATGCACGTTTCGGTACAATCACCACTGTACGATTTTTTAATTCCAGCATATAGGTCAGTTTACCTACAGCGAAATTTTGCACCTCGTTATAATGAAATACCTGTTTACGACCACTGGCATACAGCTCGGCATAGTCCTGAAATAAATCAATACCTTGCTCGCTTTTACCAAATTGGTATTTTACAAACTGGCGTTTAAACATCATTGGCAAAAACCAATAACGCATTAAAGTTTGCAAGATTAAAAAGAAAGCACCGAGCGCAACATAATAGCGACCTACCCCATCGAAGCCCAAATAAAAGCCCCAAGCAATAATCGCCACACTAATCAGCGGTGTAATAAAACGGGTAAATTGTTTTTTACCAAAAGTCGCAAGGGCAAAGCCGTCTTGAGATTCTTCTAAATTTAAAAAATAGCGCAAAGACAATGCTGGCTGCGTGTCAGACATAAGCTCATCATCAAGTCATTCAAATTGAGCTAAATCTTACACTAGATTGAGCACTTTCCTTATTTTTTTCGTGTTTATTCGCTCAAAGCCAGACGTAAAACAATGGTCATGCTTTTGACACAGAAATTTCATCATTTTTAGATAGTGTAGATGCAAAAAAACCGCATCAAAAGTGCGGTTTTTTATTTCAAGTTGGTGCGCTCAGAGAGATTCGAACTCCCGACCCCTTAGTTCGTAGCCAAGTGCTCTATCCAGCTGAGCTATGAGCGCGACGACTTGATGGGGTGCATTATACGTGTTTTTTTCTGGCTGTTAAGTATTAATTCATCATTTTGCAATCAAATGCACAGATATTGGACGATTCAAAAGAATTTTACCGTAAAACCATGAGTGCACTATTCTTTAACGAACCGAATGTTGTGTGAGTTTACTAAATTTCAGGCACAAAAAAACCGCATTTAAGCGGTTGATTGTTCAAGTTGGTGCGCTCAGAGAGATTCGAACTCCCGACCCCTTAGTTCGTAGCCAAGTGCTCTATCCAGCTGAGCTATGAGCGCATTACTTGTGTGCCAATTTAGGCGATACGTTACTGTTCGGTTTACTTATTGGTGCGCTCAGAGAGATTCGAACTCCCGACCCCTTAGTTCGTAGCCAAGTGCTCTATCCAGCTGAGCTATGAGCGCGACATAAGTAAAGCGTGGCGGTGAGAGAGGGATTCGAACCCTCGATACAGTTACCCGTATGCGTCCTTAGCAGGGACGTGGTTTCAGCCACTCACCCATCTCACCGTAACGTGCCGCCATAATACAAATTAAGTGCTAGCACTGCAAGCTTCGATACCACAATTTTTGCATATTTTTGCTCAATTAAATATTTTTTAAACAATTTTCAGGATTCATCGCCAGAATTGCGCCTGAACTTTTGGCAATCGCTGCACAAAAACCAGAAACATTGTAAAATAACGACAGAAAACACATTATTGCAATCATTTACGTGCAGTCTTTCCGTACATGACTTATGCTAAACCTATCTTCTGACATGAAGTTTATTCCATGATGAAAAATTGGGTCGATCCTGAAGCAAAAGCTGAAGCCGAACGCTACGAAAATCCTATTCCAAGCCGTACCTTAATCTTAGAAACCATTGAAACCTTGCAAGCGGCACAGTCACATGCAGACTTGGTAGAGCATTTTGCGATTGCCGATCAAAAAAGTATTGATGCCCTGAGCCATCGTTTAATTGCCATGGTACGTGATGGTCAGCTCATGAAAGATGGATTCAAGTTCCAGCTGGCTGCAGAACAACCGACTCATGACGCCACGGTTTACATCAACAGTAAAGGTTTAGGCACAGCCAATATTGCAGGTCATGAAGATATTTTATTGCCTGAACGCGAACTACGTTTGGTGTTTAATGGCGATCAAGTCAAAGTCCGCCAGACATCGGTAGATCGTAAAGGCAAGGCATGGGGCTTTATTACCGAAGTCACCCAACGTCGTGTCAAACAAATCATTGGTAAATTGTCAGAATACGATGGTGAATATTTTATTCAGCCTGCCCAGCCAAATAGCCATCAGCCCATTACCCTTGAAAAAGAATTGATTGAACATGCCCAAGTTAAATTGGGCGATTCTGTGCGCATTGCGATTGACGACTATCCAACCCGCGAAGAATTTGCCACAGGACATATTATTCAGTCGATGGCAGACAAAGCCGATACTGAAATTATTATTCCGCAAACCATTTTAGAATTTGGTCTGCCGTATGAGTTTCCTGAAGAGGTCATTCAAGAAGCCGAAAGCTTTCAAGAACCGACTGCCCAAGACCGTGAAGGACGTGTTGATTTACGCGATTTAGCCTTAGTGACCATTGATGGTGAAGATGCCCGCGACTTTGACGATGCGGTGTACGCAGAAAAACGTCCAGGCGGTGGCTACCGTGTCGTGGTCGCGATTGCCGATGTCAGCCATTATGTCCGCACAGGCAAACCATTGGATGATGAAGCACAGGAACGTGGGACTTCAGTCTATTTCCCGCATTTTGTATTACCGATGTTGCCTGAAGCTTTATCGAATGGTTTATGTTCACTCAATCCGCAGGTTGACCGTTTGTGTATGGTCTGCGATTTAAAACTGTCACGCGCAGGTCGGGTCACAGGTTTTGAGTTTTATCCTTCGGTCATGCATTCCAAAGCGCGTTTAACCTATACCCAAGTGGCACAATATTTTGAGGGTGACAGTGCGGCAATTCCTGAAGATCGGGAAATGCGCAAATCATTAAATACCCTGTTCCAACTGTATCAAGTGCTTAAAGGCTTACGTGCCGAACGTCATGCCATGGAATTTGAAACCATTGAAACCTACATGACCTTTGATGAGTTAGGTGGAATTAAAGAAATTTTGCCGCGCAGCCGTAACGATGCGCATAAACTGATTGAAGAATGTATGTTACTCGCCAACGTCGCAGCAGCAGAATATGCACTCAAACATGATGTGCCGATGCTGTACCGTGTGCATGAACCGCCAGAGTTTTCACGTATTCAAAAAGTCCGTGATTTTGTCAAATTACTTGGGCTACATTTTCCAGAACAACCCACTCAGGCCGACTATCAAGCGGTGATTGAAGCCACTAAAGATCGTATTGATGCACCAAGTATTCACGCGGTGTTATTACGCTCAATGATGCAAGCCTATTATGGCGCCAATAATTCAGGTCACTATGGTTTAGCTTACGATGCCTACACGCATTTCACTTCACCAATCCGTCGCTACCCTGACCTATTGTTGCATCGTGCCATTAAAGCGCATTTAAAACAAAAACCATCACCACTTTCGGGCGCAGCTTTAGATGATGCAGGCGAACATTATTCTGCAACTGAACGTCGTGCCGATGAAGCCTCACGCTCTGTCACCACATGGCTAAAATGCCACTATATGCAGCAGCATTTGGGTGAAGAATTTGTGGGCGTAATTTCTGCAGTAGCCGAATTTGGTTTATTTGTTACTCTCAAAGACCTTTATGTCGATGGCATGATTCATGTCAGCCAGTTGGGCGATGACTTCTTTGTATTTGACCAAGCCAGCCAAAGTCTAATTGGACAAGCACGTGGTCAAAGCTTTAGCTTGGGCGATGAAGTTAAAATTAAAGTCGCGGCTGTCAATTTAGAAGATCGCAAAATTGATTTTGAGCTCATGCAGCAACTCACCCATGCAGGTCGTGCTATTCGTATGCGCGCACCGCGCGTGGCAAAACCGTTCAGCCGTGAAGCCACTGAAGAAGTTTTTTCTGAGCGTCCAAGCAAGGCGACTTTAAGTGAAAACGGTGAGCAACCTGTGCCGAAGAAAAAGCCAAAAAGCAAACCGAGCTCTTACGGTAAAAAAACCTCAGCGAAGTCGGAAGCTAAACCGAAAGACAAAGCCAAAAAAAAGACCAAGGTGAAAAAGAAAAAAGCCAATGCCAAGTCTAAATTGGACTAGCATCAACTATTTTCAACTTCTTTCT
The DNA here is from genome assembly GCF_051948795.1 of Acinetobacter sp. Lyrl_1. NCBI lineage: Bacteria > Pseudomonadati > Pseudomonadota > Gammaproteobacteria > Moraxellales > Moraxellaceae > Acinetobacter > Acinetobacter sp. Lyrl_1. Next base: position 38,998 of record NZ_JAYJLK010000016.1, on the reverse strand, counting down.
AACAACTTCAAAAAGAGCTACGGCTCTTTTTGTTTTTGGGGATCGCGTCAAACAGCCGTATTGTGCTGAATTTATCACCTTGATTAGCTAAATCTGCCCTTATGCCTTGATTTCAGCCCTCAAAAGCCCTACATCTATAAATCATGAAAGAAATTTAGATGGCACTCAAAAAATGAAATTACAGCAAGCAACTTTACCTGTTCCACAGTTTGATCAAATTACACTGGCAGATTTAAAAGAAAAAATTGAGCATGCTATTCAGCAGGGAAAAAGCTTTTTAAATAAGCTGACTGCAGTACCTGAAAGTATTACAGCACAATTAAATGTTTTAGAACAGATTGATCAGCTCGAAAATAATATGAGCGAAGCATGGGGCGTGCTGTCACATTTAAATGCGGTCATGAATAATACTGAAACCCGCGAAGTGTATCAGGCGTTATTACCCAGTTTAAGTGACTACTATACTCAGCTTGGTCAGCACACAGTGTTATATCAAACTTATCAACATATTCACGATGCCAACACCTTTAAAGATTTGCCTGCTGCACAACAAAGCGCAATTCAACTGGCCTTGCGTGACTTTAAACTGTCAGGCGTGGCCTTAGAAGGCGAAGCCAAAAAACGCTATGCTGAAATTTCAGCGCGTTTATCGCAACTGTCATCAGACTTTTCCAATCATGTTTTGGATGCTACTCAAGCCTATTACAAAGTATTATCAGAAGATCAGCTCAAAGGCTTACCGCCTAGCAGCGTTGAATTGCTCAAACAATATGGTCAGCAACGCGAGCTAGAACAACCTGTGGCAACACTGGATATTCCTGCCTATTTAGCCATTATGACCTATGCCGATGATCGTGCTTTGCGCGAAACCTTGTATCAGGCATACACTACTCGCGCGTCCGATCAATCAGCCCAGTCTGAATTTGACAACACCCCGATCATGGAAGAAATCTTGCGTTTACGTCAAGAAATGGCGCAATTGCTCGGTTTTAACAACTATGCAGAATTATCCCTTGCCAGCAAAATGGCACCAAGTGTCGAGGCGGTCGATCAATTCCTGCGTGAACTGGCAGAACATGCGCGAGCACCTGCAGAACAAGAAATTGCCGAACTCAAAGCCATTGCTGCCCAAGATGGGATTGATACCTTACAACCGTGGGATACAGGCTACTATTCTGAAAAATTAAAATTACAGCAATTTAACCTTTCACAAGAAATGTTAAAACCATATTTCCCTGCACCGAAAGTGGTTGAAGGTCTATTTAGCATCGTCAAGCGTTTATACGATGTCGATATTATTGAGCGCGCTGCCCCTGTTTGGCATCCTGATGCACGTTATTTTGAACTTGAAGATCAAGGTCAAGTGATTGGTGGTTTTTACTTTGATCTATATGCCCGTACAGGCAAACGCGGCGGCGCATGGATGAGTGGTTTCCGTTCACGCATGCAATTGGCACAAGGTTTACAAAAACCAATTTGCTATATGGTGTGTAACTTTACCCCACCTGTTGCAGACCAACCCGCGCTTTTAACGCATGATGAAGTCATCACCCTATTCCATGAATTTGGACATGGCTTACATCACATGCTAACTGAAGTAGATAATATTGCTGTGGCAGGTACACATGGTGTCGCTTGGGATGCGGTGGAATTACCAAGCCAATTCATGGAATTTTGGACTTGGGATCAAGATAGTTTAGATATGCTGAGTGCGCATATTGAAACCCAAGACACCCTGCCAGAACACCTGCTTAAAGCACTGTTAGATGCACGTTTCTTCCAGTCGGGAATGCAGAGCCTGCGCCAAATTGAATTTGCCCTGTTCGATTTAAGTATTCATCGCAGCAACCCTGCTTTAAATGCGGAACAGATTCAAGCCATGCTAGATGATATTCGTCAAAACTATGCCGTTGCGCCAACTACAGCTTACAACCGCTTCCAGCACAGCTTCAGCCATATTTTCGCAGGCGGCTATGCTGCAGGATATTATTCATACAAATGGGCAGAGGTTTTGGCCAGCGATGCCTTTGATCGCTTTGAAAATGAAGGGCTATTTAACACCGAAACTGGCAAGCAGTTTAGACAGTTTATTCTAGCAGTTGGCGGAAAAGATTCAGCGCTTGACGCATTTATCAATTTCCGCGGACGCGAGCCAAAAATAGACGCACTATTACGTCATCAAGGTTGGACGAACATAGTCAAAAACGCTTAAACTAAGAACTTTAGATGAAGTTAGGGGAGTCGTGATGACCATTAAACGTCGTTTCATTGCAGGCGCAAAATGTCCAAAATGTCAGGCGATGGATCGGGTTGTCATGCTCACCGCTGGCGAAGCTGAATGGATCGAATGTATCGAGTGTGATTATACGGAAAACCGTCCGACACATATTGATGAACCTGAAATCCCAGAGGTTTCAGATGAAATTGGGGTGATCCAGTTTAAGCCGCGTCAGTCAAAGTAAAACAATAAGGTTCAACAACGCATGACTGAAGATCAACGACATAACCCTAAGCTCTTATGGGCCATTACGGGCGGGTTAATTATTGTCATTATTGCCGTATTTATCTTTCAATGGATGGGCGATAGCAACAATACTGCGCCTATAGAAACTGCCCCAACTACGGCGTCTGTAGCGAAAGCTGTACCTGCTGAAGCAACGCCATTGCAAGAAGATGAAGCAGCACCAAAACAGTTGGTCACAGAAGATTTACTCAAAGCACCTATATCTGAGAATGCAGCGCTTGCCAAAGAAGAAGTGGCTAAATTAGATGACATTCAAAATCAGCTGAATGATCAACGTGCCTTATTAAAACAGCAACATAGCGATGCCGATGAGCTGATTAAACTGAAAGAAGAACAAATCAAAATACTGGAAGCCCAACTGGCACAGTAAGCCTCCTCTGCTTCACATCAGTCATTTTAAAATACGATAAAGGGTCAGTGTTGTAGCCAATTTAAGCTAGAATAGCCTGAGGTTATTCTGGCTTTATTTGTATGACATCTTCTGGTTCTGCTCAACAAAATTTGCTCAAAGCAATTATGCTGCTAACCTGTTCTGCCTTTCTGTTTTCGCTCATGGGGGTGTGCGTTCGTTACGCCTCAGAAACGGTTGATAATGCCACGGTGGTATTTTTCCGTAATTTTATTGGTTTGTTTATTTTTATCCCTCTCATTTTCAATAAAGGCTTGGGCTTTTTTAAAACCGAAAAATTATGGATGCACACTTGGCGTTCGGTGGTCGGATTAACCGCCATGTATGGCTTTTTCTACGCAATTGCCAATCTGAAACTATCCAATGCAATGGTCTTCACCTATTCATCGCCTATTTTTATTCCCCTAATTGCATGGCTATTCCTTAAAGAAAAAATCACCAAACCAATGTTATGGGCTGCGTTCATTGGTTTATTTGGCGTGTTATTTGTCGCCAAACCCGATGCGGGTATGTTTAATAGTATGTCCGCGATTGGACTCAGTGCCAGTTTTTTAGCAGCGATGGCTTTTGTCACAGTACGCGCCCTGACTCAAACAGAACCGCCTGAACGCATTGTGTTTTATTTTTGCATGATTGGTACACTCATTTCTGTTGTACCGATGTTTTGGTCATGGCGCCCCTACAACTTAAAAGAGTTGAGTTTTTTAATTGGCGCAGGATTACTGGCCAATATCAGTCAGATCTTTATGTCCAATGCCTACCGCCTTGCCCCTGCAGGGCAAATTGGCCCTGTAAATTACATTGCGATTATTTTTGCAGGGATTTGGGGCTTTAGCTTTTGGCATGAAACGCCAGACTTATTTAGTTTGATTGGCTTTGCCCTCATTTTGCTTGCCATTATTTTATGCAGTCCACTGTTACAAAAACACCTGAATCATCACTCCCCGCATTCATAATGCTGCTTTGTATTCCCTGCATATCAACCTATTAAAAAAACACCCCATAGCGAACTACAGGGTGCTGTTAAATAATAAGATGACAGTGATTAAGTATCCATGTGCTTATTCATACCAGCCGAATAGCTTAAACGCATACGGTGCATAAGCAATAATCAACATCGCAGGAAGCATCACAATCATAGGCAAAATCCAACGCTCATAACGATAATAGAACGATTTATGACGAACTTCTGCATCGGCTGCAGCGACTTCTTCATCACCAATCGACTGCCTTGCCAATAAGTGATTCAGCGCTACAGGTGGCGTCACATAGCCTAGTTCAAAACCAATTAAGGTAATCATCCAGAAATGCACAGGATGAATCCCATATTGATAAGCCACAGGTGCAACCGTTGCAGAAATTAGAATCACCGCACCAAATGGATCCATAATCATGCCCACAAAAATCATCAGGGCAACAATCAGGCTAATCACAATAAAGATGCTGCTAATGTCTGTTGGAAACGCTTCCATAATTTCAATGCGTTCTAAATAGCCGCCCACACTGACTGAAAGCGCCATCAAAATCACCAATGCCCCAATATGTCCCACCGTTTCACTGGTAGATAAATGCAGTGCTTTGAAAAAACCATATTGACGCAATGGTGAATCAGGTGCGGTCAATAATGAACGCTCAGATGAAGCTGTTGTCTGTTGTGCTGTAGGCTTATGATCAAAACTCTGATCCCACTGCCCCATGGCTGGAATAGGTGCAGGTTCATGGCGCAATTTATCAAATAGCACCATCATCAATAAAATAACCGGCATCATGACAGGAGCAGTAAATTCATTCATATTGGTGTCTAAAGCATATTTATAGAACAGCCAAATCAACACAAAAATAAGGATATAGGGCATTATAGGGCCAATAGCACGTAGGGACAATGGCGCAGCTATTCTTGGTGCAGCAATGCGGAATTTATTTTCAGCAAAGAACAATGAAATCACTAAAAACAGGGTTGAAGTCAAAAGAAACACATACAAACCATAGTGATATAGCATGTCCGTTGTGACTTCTTTATTCAGCGATGCCACCACAACAATCAATAGGCAAGGGCGAAGCACCACCCCCATTGAACCCGACATGGCAGTTGCCGCTAATGCAAACTGACGTCGTCCACCCGCATTCCAAACTTCTTTATAAATGATCGCACCTGCAGCAATGACAAAAATCCCCGATGCACCGGTATAAGCCGTTGGTAATGCAGCAGCAATCAGAATCAGCCAGGTTAAGGTTTCAGGTGCCAAATTCCACGGACGCAGAATATTCAGGAACAAATCCACAATTCGGGTTTGTTTGAGCAACATCCCCGCCCAAATAAACAATGCCAAGTTCAGGAAAATACTGGAGAATTCGACCAGTTGCCCCAAGTAAATCCCTTGCCCCATTGGATAATCCATCAGGATGGTAAAGGAGAAACCTGTACTAATTGCCATATAGGCATACAAAGGCACACTCAGGAAAGCAAGACCTAAACTACCGCCTTCACGGGTTGGTGCAGGTGGCTTAATAAGCTGGAATAAACTAATTAAAGTCAGAGTTGCAAACAGAATCATCCACATCCAGTAAATGATTTGCGTTTCACCACTCATCGGTACGCCTGAATTGAGTACTGAACGATATTGACTGATACTTGACGAGGTTAAGAAACCATTCGCCACCACCATTAAGGTCGAATACACCTTGAAGTCAATTTTGGTCGCAGGGCCACGTAAACCAATGTGATGGGTCTTTAAAGTGGCACTAATTGCAGCAAAGACCACCATCAACACCAATAAAATGGCACGGTTTTCAGTACCAAATTTAAAAATGCCAAAGAAAGAGGTTTCAATGGTTCGATACATTTTCAAGCTTGGATGAGCTTGAATATGCTGAATCGCCTGATCATGAAATTGAAATTTTTCTTCACAAATTTGTTTGGCTGCCAAAATTGAAGCACGGACATCTGACTCAGAGGCGGTGCCAAAAATATCGGCAAACTCATCAGCAGCATTGGCTTGCATTTGGGCATGTACTTGCGCATCGACATCGGGGTTGCGTTCACAGTCAGGTGCAGTGGGTTCGGCACGTAAAAATGAATATTGCATACCTGTTGCAGGGTCACCATATAGGCGTTCACCCATGCGCAACAACTGACCATGTACCATTTCACCTGTACCAATAATGAGGGTCAGTAACAACAAGATCAAAATAACGAATGTAGAAATCCATTCTGTCCATATATGTCTGAGCAAAGCCAAGCCAGACCTGCGTTGTCCGTTATTGTGCATATATTTTCCTGTTTTTATTCTGCGCAGAAACCGAGACTCTCGAATTTCTGTCTATCCTTATTCAACGGAATGTCCATCTTCCATTGAGCATTTTTGTATTCAGTTTAAATGTGCATGAGCGTCGTTATTTTTAAAATGACAATATAGATTTTCTTTTAAGTAAAAATGGTCAATTGTGAGATTTTTTGTGAGCCCTTTTTGCCATCATTTTGATGTAATTTTAATGCGGATCAATGCAATAGGCCCAAATAATATAAGCCAGTGCAAAAATTACTCCCCAAATCACCCCCAATAAATGTGCCTCAACTAATACAGGACTGCCGATTAATTCTGCTGTACCCAAACTGCCCACTGTATTTTCCCAAATCAGTTTAGATAAAATAAGCAGCAAGACCAATGTGGCAAAGCCACGTTCTTTTTTATAAAGCAAATGCACACATGCCACCGCCACATAAGCACCATGCAACACCCCAGAAAGTCCTGCATAGGCATTAATATCGGCAAGGAAGTAATAGAAACTCAGACTAATCGCTGGCGGTAGTACCAACAAAAGCGCCACAAAGTGCCATACTTTGGCATGCGGAAAAATAAAAGGTAAACAGGCAAACGCGATCATATTGAGTAAATAATGAATCCAGCCCACATGCACCCAATGCCCTGTCCATAAGCGCCAAAATTCATCCAATAAATGTGTAGACCAATAAATAAAATGCTCTGCAAAAATCTGCAAACATGCCGAAACCGACATACATGCCGCAATAAACACAATTTTTCGACTGAGAAATTGAGATGAATATTGCATAGGCGCTTGCATCCTCCAAATTATTCTTGTTATGTGCTTCGGCAAACGGATTGCCCAATCCTAAAACTTCTTGTCTATATTGAATTGGGCAATCTTGATATTTTTACAATTGAGCTGCCGTATCCTCATTAAATAAATCATCTAATTCAGATGAATCATCTTGTTCATCCCAGAAACGTTGCTGATCACCAGTACGCACACCTGTATGTTCAGTCCAGTAACGGTCTGAAATTCCTTGTACCATGCTTCCTGCCATGGCATCAATCAATTTAAATTGTGGATTTACAGGTTTTTCGTCACTGCGTGCATTAGAAAAGGCTTTGAGTGCATCGCGGATTTTGGCATCTTCACCACTGGCTTGGGCAGCAACCGCATATAAAGCGTGTGATAAACGCACGCCTTTATTTTCACCAATTTGCATCGACTGCTTTAAGGTTTGATACGGATCAGGTTTGCCATCTCCCGCACCTGGAAGCAAAGTCCAAATTACGGCACGTGTTGCCTCTGGTGCACCCCAGAATTTTTCATTATTTAAACAGGTCATGCCACGTTCAACAATCGCAGCAATGTCTTTAGGCACATGCACTGCCCCGCCTGAATTAATATCATTGGTCATGGCTTGCAAGCCGCTCAACATCCCCAACATATACACGGTTTGGTCAATATCACTGTTCATTTTTGGACAACCTTCGCCCAAAGGTTTCCGATATTTCTTTTCCCAACGATGCTGAAACAGTTGATAGCCTGTGTATTGACGCTGTGCAGCCAAAGCCGCCCAACGCTTTTGTTGAATCCGCGCATCTTGCGCTTCGCCTACTTGCCCTGCTTTTGCTGCACGTAAATAACGCAATTCAGCATCCAAAGCTTTTTCTTCGGCACAAATGCCCGCCGCCGAGTACATCAGTACCGCAACACGGGTTGGGTCTGCGCCCATATCTTTAGTCGCCATAATGGCAGGGGTTAAGGAATTACCAGAATTACACACCATTTCAGCATCTTCCATCGCTAAAATTGGTGGCACAATATGTTTTTCAGTAAATCCAAGTGCGACATTGGCACCTGTTTTGATCACTTGTGAACAACCTGATAATAATAAACTTGTGATTGCAAATACGGCCACACCCTGGCCTATTTTTTGGACTTGCGACATTTTCCTGTCCTCTATAATTGTGTTTATGTCCATTGCAACAAACATAGCAGAAGCAATATCTGAATAAAAGCGTCTACTTGCTGCTTCAGATGGATAACTTTGCCATGTTTTAAAGTGACTAAAATTGACTGAAATCTGTCATCCGACAAAATTTAGGCAAAAAAAAGTAGCATTGCGACGGTTCAGCACATGCTACTTATTAACTGATGCCCAATTCGGGCTTATCTTAAAAAATCTTTCGACTAAATTTAAATCTGCACATTTCAGGAATCTGATTTGTATTGATCTACACTTGTCTGGAATGAATATAACTAAAAATAGGGATATGTGTAATCTTTTATGCCAATATAAAATGACTGATCAGGACACGAAAAATAGATGATAATTTTATCTTTATGATACTTATAGTTTTTTATTATTATAAAAATATACAGCTGTCTGTAAATTAGAGCATTTTCGCCAATATTTTTAGAGCCTTCCATTCCGCCTTGGAAACCTGATCACACCAAATCACCAGAGGTTTAAAGGCTTGCTGAAATTCCATGACGATATAAATTTGATGATCTATCACTTGACGCAGTTGCACATGCTGAATTTCAGTTTGGCGAGCTGTGCTTTTAATCTGTTGTGATACTACACGAGGCGCGAGATAGGAAATTGACCATTCACGGTCATCTAATTGATCTAAACCAACAATTCGGTTTGCACGAACAAATTTAAAATATGTCCAGCCCATAATGACAATACATACAACGCTAAGCCATGGCTTTAACACTTGTAGTAAAAGCCAAACGATGAGTAGAGCGATCATCAGCTGAAACACTATTGCGATGACACTAGGTTTCAGCTGAAACTGCTGCTTAGCCATGCACATAATGCTTTAGTTTACGGATAAAATCTTTCAACTCAGGACGTGGTGGCTCAGACACTTCCATAAACCAATCCAATAAATCTGGGTCTTCCTGCTCAACCAAATCGGCAAACATTTGTTTTTCTTCCGCACTGGCAGTCAAATAATGATTTTTCACATACGGGTCAAAATAGACATCAATTTCCTTTAAACCACGACGGGCACGGTAAATCACTTTGCGTTCTTCTAAGCTGATGTCATCACTCATGCGGTTTCCCCATTAAAATTAAACTCAGGCTAGTTTAACCGACCCCTTTTAAAGTTTCGATGACTTTTATGCAGCATTGACCAAAAGCATCATCTTTCATTTGCAATTGAAACTTTTGCACCTTGTTGCCCCCTATAAATTCTTCTAAGGTGAATTCAAAATAACAACATCAGGAAGATAAAACCATGCAATCTGCCGCAATTCGCCCCATTGCCAATATGTTACCGCGCACCTTATTCAGCGCTGAACACGATAGTTTTCGTGATTTGGTACGAAAATTCTATTTGCAGGAAGTCATCCCCCATACTGAAAAATTTGAAGCGCAGCAGCATGTAGATCGTGAGCTATGGCGTAAAGCAGGTGCTTTGGGTTTGCTGTGTAGCACCATGCCTGAAGAATATGCAGGTTCAGGGGTAGACCGCTTATACAGCATGATTTTGATTGAAGAACAAGCCTATGCAGGTGACAGTGCTACCGGTTTTTCACTGCATTCAGATATTGTCGCCAATTACATTAATAACTTTGGCACAACTGAACAAAAACAACACTGGTTACCCCGCATGGCCACAGGCGAAGTCATCACCGCGATTGCCATGACCGAACCCGGTACAGGTTCAGACTTACAAGCTGTGCGTACCTCTGCGGTATTGGATGGCGATGAATACGTGATTAATGGTTCTAAAATTTTTATTACCAACGGCTATTTGTGCGACATGGCGATTGTGGTATGTAAAACAGCGAACACAGACAAAGGTTCAGCCAATCTGTCTTTAATATTGGTAGAAGCAGACCGTGCGGGATTTAGCAAAGGCAAACCACTGAATAAAATTGGTATGAAAGGTCAGGACACTTGCGAATTATTTTTTGATAATGTCCGCGTGCCTCGCAGCAATTTATTGGGTGCAGAAGGCATGGGCTTTATCATGCTGATGAAAGAACTGGCTTGGGAACGCTTAATTGTCGCGATTATTTGCCAAGCAGGTGCAGAAGCTGCTTTTGCACATACACTGCAATATACTCAGCAACGTCAAGCCTTTGGCAAAAGTATTCATAGCTTTCAAAATACGCGCTTTAAACTGGCAGAATTACGCACCGAAATTGATTTCTGTCGTGCTTTTTTAGATCAATGTATGCAGTTACAACTTCAAGATCAGCTCAGTATTGAAGCTGCAGCGGCCGCCAAATATAAAATTTCAGAGATGTACTCCAAAGTGGTGGATGAATGTCTACAACTGCATGGTGGTTATGGCTATATGCTTGAGTATCCAATTGCACGTGCTTACTTAGACAATCGGGCCAATCGTATTTATGCAGGCACCAATGAAATTATGAAAGAGCTGATTTCACGTTCTTTATAAAATTTCCACCTCAACATAAAAATGGCGCAAGCAATTTTAAATTTCTTGTGCCATATTATTTTTGCACCCAACGATTTAAGACACTAATTTAGGTTTACGCTGCTGTGCAGGCACAGCTTGTTTGAATTTTAAAATACCATCTTCAAAACTTGCTTGTTTTAAAGTTTTGCGATCTTCTAAGTAATTGTTGGTCACTCGCCATGGCGCATGTTTGCCTTGCTTTGGCATCACATTAGCAGCACGCGCGATATAGCCCGAACTCAAACTGCCCATCACCGTATCTTCCAATAACTCTGTTTGGTCACCTTGAGGAATTACCTCGTCATAACCTTGTCGATCCATATAATTGAGCAAACGACAAATATAATCCGCAGCCACATCCACTTTAAGCGTCCAAGAGGCATTAATATAGCCAATAATCATCGCCATATTCGGCACATCGCTGATCATCACACCTTGATATAGCATGTGCTTCGAAGTGTCTAAAGGCACACCATCAATTGTGGCTTGAATACCACCTAGAATCTGAATATTCAAACCTGTCGCAGACACAATAATATCGGCATCCAAATGTTTACCCGATTTTAATTGCACACCTGTTTCAGTAAAACTTGCAATTTGATTGGTTTCAATCGAGGCATGCCCTTCGCGTAAAATCTTAAATAAATCACCATCAGGCACAACACATAAACGCTGATCCCACGGATTATAATGTGGCGTGAAATGCTTCATATCTACCTTACCCTTGAGCTGCATTTGGATAGATTTCAGCAACAAAGTCCGCAGTAATTTCGGCTGTTTTTGTGCTAAAGCATAAATGGCGCGTTGCATGCCAATATTACGTGCGCGCGTGATTTTGTAAGCAACATCTTCAGGCAAAACTTTACGCATTTGCTGATAAACAAAATCCATTGCAGGCACTGAAGCAATATAAGTCGGCGAGCGCTGCAACATCGTTACATGCGCTGCACCGCCTTTAGACATCGCAGGTACCAAAGTTATTGCAGTTGCACCACTGCCAATAATGAGAACTTTTTTACCACGATAATCAAAATTCTCAGGCCAATGTTGCGGATGAATAAAAGTGCCTTTAAACGCTGCTTGATTTGGAAACTCAGGTTGAAAGCCCTGATCATAATTATAATAACCAGTACAACCGAGCACAAAATTAGCCACCCAAGTTTCAATCTGCTGGGCTGCATTTTCAATTTTTAACGTCCATTTACGTGCTTGGCTGTCATAGTTAGCAGATAACACACGATGCTGAAAATGAATTTTACTATTTAATGATTTTTCTTGAATAACTTCAGCCAAATAACCTTTGATTGATGCGCCATCCGCCAGTACATTGGTTTTTTTCCAAGGTTTAAAATTATAGCCAAAAGTGGACATATCTGAATCTGAACGAATACCAGGATATTGAAATAAGTCCCACGTTCCTCCAAAACTTTGGCGACGCTCAATAATCTCAAAAGAACGTTGCGAGCAATGTTGCTTGAGGTGTGCAGCCAAACCAATACCTGAAATACCTGCCCCAATAATTAAAATATCAACCTGCTTATCCATGTTTTATTGTCCAGCTTGAATGATGATTTTATTAAAACACATATTTGACAATACACAATGTCAAGTTTAAAAAAAGAAGCTTAAATTCTTATCATTTCGGGACAATTTTAAATTATAAGCATGCTTGAAAAATTTACAGGCATAAAAAAAGACCGGTAAAACCGGTCTTTTTCGAACAACGTGCGTTATTCTTGGCGAAATTATTTAACTTCGCGATCTACTAGCTCAACGTAAGCCATCGGTGCAGCATCACCCGCACGGAAGCCCGCTTTAAGAACACGTAGATAACCGCCGTTACGTTCTTTGTAACGAGGGCCAAGAACGGTAAATAATTTACCAACAGTTGCTGCTGAACGAGTACGAGCAAACGCCAAACGACGGTTTGCTACTGTATCGTTTTTAGCTAAAGTGATTAAAGGCTCAGCAACACGACGTAATTCTTTTGCCTTAGGAACAGTCGTTTTGATTAACTCGTGTTCGAACAAAGAATTAGCCAAGTTTTGGAACATCGCTTTGCGATGGCTGCTTGTACGGCCTAATTTCACACCACTATTACGATGACGCATGGTGATAGTCCTACTTAATTAACGGCTACGATAGGCGAAACGATCGTCCATACGGAGACTAGCCGGTGGCCAGTTCTCTAAACGCATGCCGAGCTGTAAGCCTTTTGAAGCCAGAACATCTTTGATCTCTGTAAGCGATTTTTTACCCAAGTTAGGCGTTTTAAGTAGCTCAACTTCAGTGCGCTGTACAAGATCACCAATGTAGTAAATATTTTCTGCTTTCAAACAGTTAGCAGAACGAACAGTAAGCTCTAGATCATCTACTGGACGAAGCAAGATTGGATCAACTTCTTCACGAGGCTCTTGAGCAACAGGAGCTTGATCTTTCTGAAGATCAACAAAAATTGCAATTTGTTGTTGCAAGATTGTTGCCGCTTTGCGGATTGCTTCTTCTGGATCAACTGTACCATTGGTTTCAAGATCAATGACCAACTTGTCAAGGTCAGTACGTTGTTCTACACGCGCATTTTCTACGATGTAAGACACACGTTTGATTGGGCTATAAGAAGCATCTAACTGCAAACGACCTACAGGGCGAGTTTCGCCTTCTGGGAAACGTGAGTCAGATGTTTCATAACCACGGCCTTGAGCAACTTTCAGGCGCATTTTTAAATTGCCTGTAGCACTTAACGTGCCGATCAAGTGTTCAGGGTTAACCACTTCAACATTATGTGGTAAACGAAGGTCTGCAGCAGTTACATCGCCTGGACCTTGTTTTTCCAATGTCAAATAAGCTTCATTTTGATCGAACAGCTTAATAGACAATCCTTTCAGGTTCAGCAAGAGCTCGACGATGTCCTGCTGCAAGCCTTCCAAAGTACTGTACTCGTGCTCGACACCTTCAATTTCAACTTCTACCACAGCTGCGCCAGGTAAAGAAGAAAGAAGGATGCGACGTAAAGCATTACCAAGAGTATGACCAAAGCCACGCTCTAATGGTTCTAGAATAACTTTTGCCGAGGTCCCGCTTGCCGCTTCGACCTTGATCGCTTGCGGAGTAAGAAACTCATTTGCAGTACGCGTCATTATTGCTACCTCAAGGATTATTTAGAATACAATTCTACAATCAAGCTTTCGTTGATTTCAGCAGGTAAATCAGAACGATCTGGTGCAGCTTTAAACGTACCTTCTAATTTAGAATGGTCAACTTCCATCCAAGAAGGGATACCACGTTGAGCAGCCAATTCAATTGCGTTTTTAATACGTAATTGTTGTTTAGCACCTTCGTGAACTGCAATTACATCACCAGCTTTAACTTGGATAGACGCAATGTTAACACGACGACCATTTAAAGTAATGCTACGGTGAGATACAAGCTGACGAGCTTCTGCACGTGTAGAACCAAAACCCATGCGATAAACAACGTTATCAAGACGGCTTTCGAGCAATTTCAACAAGTTTTCACCTGTTGCGCCTTTCACACGAGCAGCTTCTTTATAGTAGTTACTAAATTGACGCTCTAAAACACCGTACATACGACGTACTTTTTGTTTTTCACGTAATTGTAGTGAGTACTCAGATTGCTTACCACCACGAGCCCCGCCATGTTGGCCAGGTGCTTTAGCGTGTTTTTTAGTTTTGACGTCAAAAGGTTTAACGCCAGATTTAAGTTGCAGGTCTGTCCCTTCGCGGCGAGAGAGTTTGCATTTTGGACCAATATAACGAGCCATGAATGTTTCTCCTTACACGCGACGTTTTTTAGGTGGACGGCAACCGTTGTGAGGGATTGGAGTCACATCGGTAATGCTGTTAATTTTATAACCCACTGCACCTAATGCACGAACCGCAGACTCACGACCTGGACCAGGACCTTTAACAAGGACGTCCAAGTTTTTCAAACCGTAATCTAAAGCAGCTTTACCAGCAACTTCAGCAGCTACCTGAGCAGCGAACGGAGTTGATTTACGTGATCCACGGAAGCCTTGTCCACCTGAGGTAGCCCAAGCCAGTGCATTACCTTGACGATCGGTAATGGTCACAATGGTGTTATTAAAAGAAGCGTGAATGTGTGCAACACCTTCAGAGACGGTACGAGTGACCTTCTTGCGTGTGCGAGTATCTTTAGCCATCTTTTAGCTTCCAGAAATCTTATTTCTTAATCGGTTTGCGCGGACCTTTACGGGTACGTGCGTTAGTTTTGGTGCGTTGACCACGGACAGGCAAGCTGCGACGATGACGAAGACCGCGGTAGCAGCCTAAATCCATTAAACGTTTAATGTTCATGGAAATTTCGCGACGTAAGTCACCTTCGGTCGGAACCTTAGCAACTTCTGCACGAATCGCATCAAGCTGAGCGTCATCTAGTTCACGGATCTTTGTTGTTGGAGCGATGCCCGCAGCAGCCAAGATAGTCTTAGCAGTGTGGCGACCAATACCAAAGATATAAGTGAGAGAGATAACAGCGTGCTTGTTATCCGGAATGTTTACACCGGCAATACGAGCCATTCAATTTTCTCCAAAAAGGCAGTTAAGACAATCAACCGCCCCACAAAAATCTTGAGGGGCGGATAATAACCTAATTAGCCTACTGAAATCAACAGGTCTTAATCAAATTAACCTTGACGCTGCTTATGACGAGGTTCTGCGCTGCAAATTACGCGGATAACCCCATTACGACGGATAACTTTACAGCTACCACAAATTTTCTTTACAGAAGCTTGTACTTTCATGATGAAACCTCTAAGTGCGCTTATCCCTTAGGATGAGCAGTCGTTTTTCTCATTAACGTTTGATTATCGTACTGGTGCGAGGTGAGATGTGCTTGAAGCTGAGCCATAAAGTCCATCACGACCACCACAACAATCAGCAATGAGGTACCACCCAAATAGAATGGAATACCAAAAGAGCTCTGTAATACCATTGGCATTAAACAAATCACTGTGATGTAAATCGCGCCAATAAAGGTCAAACGACTGAGAATATGATCTAAGTAACGAGCAGTTTGCTCACCTGGGCGAATACCAGGCACATAAGCTCCGCTGCGTTTCAAGTTCTCTGAAACCTCTTTAGGGCTGAAAACCAGCGCAGTGTAGAAGTAACAGAAAAAGATAATTAACGCACCAAAGAGCACCAAATACAACGGTTGTCCAGGCGACAATACCAATGCCAAGTCTTGAAGACTACGCTTGATTAATCCTGCATTAGGATCTGCACTGCCTACCCACTGACCTAAGCTCGCAGGGAACAAAAGCAATGAACTGGCAAAAATTGCAGGAATAACACCTGCCATATTAATTTTTAATGGCAAATGCGTTTGCTGTGCAGTAAATATACGACGACCTTGTTGTTTTTGAGCATAGTTTACTGGAATACGACGCTGCGCTTTCTCAATAAACACAATTGCTGCAAGTACACCCAATGATAAAAGGCCAAAAATTGCCAAGCCAATCAGACTAGACTGACCACTATCAATAGATGAGAAAGACTGCATAATTAAATTAGGCAAGCCTGCAACAATACCTGCGAAAATGATCATGGAAATACCATTACCCACTCCGCGTTCGGTAATTTGTTCACCCAACCACATTAGGAACATAGTTCCTGCTACCAAAGAGGTAACAGCTGGAACGTAAAAAGCCAGACCTGAAGTAAGGGTAATCCCTTGACTAATCAGACCTGCACACATACCAATTGCTTGCACAAGTGCAAGAAAAAGTGTTCCTTGGCGCGTATATTGATTAATTTTACGCTTGCCTTGTTCGCCTTCTTTTTTCAAAGCTTCCAGCGAAGGAACCACGGTTGACATTAACTGCACAATAATCGATGCAGAAATGTATGGCATGATCCCTAAAGCAAGAATCGACATCCGCTCTAATGCACCACCCGAAAACATGTTAAACAAACCAAGGATTGTACCTTGGTTTGCATTAAACAAATGTTCAAGTGCAGCATTATTAATGCCTGGTACTGGAATATGCGCTCCTAGTCGAAACACCAACAACGCACCAATGAGAAACATCATTCGGCGTATAATTTCACGATATTTCACATGAAATGGTTGGCCTTTCATCATATGAACATGACCTGAAGAACTAGGAGTCATAGACACTGGGGATTACTCCTCGACTTTACCGCCAGCAGCTTCAACAGCAGCTTTAGCGCCTTTAGTCACAGCAACACCTTGAACAGTGAATGCGCGAGTAATTTCACCAGAAAGTACGATACGAGCACGAATCATATCTTTACGTACAACGTTCGCTGCTTTTAAAGTTTCTAGGCTAACGATGTCGCCTTCAACTTTAGCAAGCTCAGATAAACGTACTTCAGCAGTTTTCAAAGCGATTTGGCTAGTGAAACCGAATTTAGGTAAACGACGATATAACGCAGTTTGACCACCTTCGAATCCAGGACGTGTACCACCGCTCTTACGTGAGTTTTGACCTTTGATACCACGACCACCAGTCTTACCAACGCCAGAACCGATACCACGGCCTAGACGACGGGCTTCACGCTTAGCACCTTCTGCAGGTGCAAGTTCATTTAAACGCAGAGTCATGGCTTATTCCTCTACACTAACCATATAGTAGACTTGGTTGATCATACCACGGTTAGAAGGCGTATCTTGCACTTCTACAGTATGACCAATACGACGCAGACCTAAACCTTTAAGGCTAAGCTTGTGATTTTTCAAGCGGTGCGATGCAGATTTAGTCTGGGTAACTTTAATCGTTTTCATGATTGATTACCCTTGAATTTGTTCTACTGAAAGACCACGTTTCGCAGCAACCTTTTCAGGAGTTGTCATGTCACGCAAACCGTTAAAAGTTGCGTTCACTACGTTTGCAGCGTTAGTAGAACCACGGCATTTAGTCAATACGTTACGTACACCTGCAGCTTCTAAAACTGCACGCATAGAACCACCCGCAATTACACCAGTACCTTCAGATGCTGGTTGCATGTAAACACGGCTTGCACCATGACGCGCATGAATCGGGTGTTGTAAAGTACCATCTGCCAATTCGATAGTGATCATGTTACGACGTGCAGCTTCAAGTGCTTTAGAAATAGCAGCTGGAACTTCACGTGCTTTACCACGACCAAAACCCACGCGACCATTACCATCACCCACAACAGTTAATGCTGTGAAAGAGAAGATACGACCACCTTTAACAACTTTGGCTACGCGATCAACGGCAACCAGCTTTTCAACAAGACCTTCGTTTTGTTCAACTTTAGCCATGATTAGAACTCCAAGCCGTTTTCACGAGCAGCATCAGCCAAGGCTTTGATACGACCATGATATTTAAAACCAGAACGGTCAAACGCAACTTTAGTTACGCCAGCTGCTTTCGCGCGTTCTGCAATTAAAGCACCTACTTTTTGAGCTGCTTCAACGTTACCAGTTGTACCAGCACGTAAAGTAGCATCTAAAGTTGAAGCTTGCGCTAAAACTTTGCCACCATCTGCTGAAATAACTTGAGCATAGATGTGACGCGGCGTGCGGTTTACACACAAACGAGTCGCACCCAATGCACGGATGTGCAAGCGTGTGCTTTTCGCACGACGCAAACGGGATTGTTTCTTTTCGTTCATAAGAACCTCGCGCCTTATTTCTTCTTAGCTTCTTTACGAAGAACAACTTCATCCGAATAACGAACACCTTTACCTTTATATGGCTCTGGTGGACGGTATCCACGGATATCCGCAGCAACTTGACCTAAAGCTGCTTTATCAGCAGATTTAAGGATAATTTCAGTTGCAGTTGGAGTTTCTGCAGTCACACCTTCAGGAAGGGTGTAATCGATTGGGTGTGAAAAACCAAGGTTAAGGTTAACAACGTTACCTTTTACCGCAGCTTTATAACCAACACCAATCAATTGCAACTTACGTTCGAAGCCTTCGCTCACACCTTTTACAAGGTTGTTAAGCACAGCGCGAGCAGTACCAGCTTGCATCCAAGCGTCTTTCGACTCAGCTTTAGGAGCAATAGCTAAAATACCGTCTTCCTGTTTTAGCTCGACCAGCGCATGCAGGTTGAAAGACAATGTACCTTTGCTGCCTTTCACTTCGACCTGCCGGCCGTTCTGAGTAACTGTAACACCGTTAGGTACAGTTACTGGGGCTTTAGCCACACGAGACATGAGGAATCACCTATTATTAAGAAACAAAAGCAATAACTTCACCACCGATACCTGCAGCACGTGCAGCGCGATCAGTCATGATGCCTTTGCTTGTAGAAACGATTGCAATACCTAAACCTTGCTTAACGCTTGGAAGTGCATCTTTACCGCGATACTGACGTAGACCTGGACGGCTTACGCGTTTCACAGTTTCGATAACTGGTTTGCCTTCATAGTATTTTAAAGTAATCGTTAATGTAGGTTTGCCTTCGTTGTCAGCCACTTCTACATTTGCGATATAACCTTCTTGTTGAAGTACGTTTGCAATAGCAACCTTCAACTTAGAATTAGGCATAGAAACAGTTTGTTTCTTTGCCATTTGAGCGTTACGAACACGCGTTAGCATGTCGGCAACGGTATCTTGCATACTCATTTATAGTGCTCCTTACCAGCTTGCCTTAACAACGCCCGGTACATCACCTTGCATTACTGTGTCACGTAATTTGTTACGGCTTAAACCGAACTTACGGAAGTAACCATGAGGACGACCAGTTAAACCACAACGGTTACGAAGACGTACTGGAGACGCATTACGTGGTAATGCTTGTAATTTCATCATCGCTTCGAAACGCTCTTCGTCGCTTGCATTTACGTTTGCAATCGTTGCTTTTAATTCAGCACGTTTTGCAGCGTATTTAGCAACAGTAGCTTCGCGTTTCAATTCGCGATTAATCATACCTTTCTTAGCCATATCGACCTCTTATTTGAACGGGAAGCCGAATGCACGCATAAGCGCACGGCCTTCGTCATCGGTGCGAGCAGTCGTAGTAATGGTGATGTCCATACCACGAATTTGATCAATCTTATCGAAATCGATTTCAGGGAACATGATTTGTTCCTTGAGACCCATAGAGTAGTTACCACGACCATCAAATGATTTCGAAGAGAAACCACGGAAGTCACGGATACGAGGGATCGCGATAGAGATCAAACGGTCTAAGAATTCGTACATACGTTCGCCGCGTAAAGTAACTTTACAACCAATCGGCCAACCATCACGGATTTTAAAACCAGCGATTGATTTACGAGCTAATGTTAAAACTGGTTTTTGACCAGCAATAGCTTGCATATCAGAAAGAGCGCCATCTAACAATTTCTTGTCAGCAGCTGCAGCACCAACACCCATGTTGATGGTAATTTTAGTGATGCGAGGGATCTCCATCACATTCTTAACGCCCAATTGTTCTTGTAATTGAGCCTTAAGTTCGTCGTTGTAACGTGTTTTAAGTCTGGCCATTGCCTATTTCAACCTATTACTTCGCCACCGCCACTGATTCACCATTCGATTTATAAACGCGAGTTTTCACGCCATCAATCGTTTGGTAACCAACACGGTCAGCCTTTTGGGTTGTAGCATTAAAAATTGCCACGTTTGAGATATGAAGCGAAGCTTCCTGCGTTACGATACCGCCTTCAGCGCCCGTAGCACGGTTTGGCTTCTGGTGCTTCTTAACCAAGTTAAGACCTTCGACCTTAACACGGTCATTAGAAACTGACAGAACAGTACCCTGTTTGCCTTTTTCTTTACCTGCGATCACAATTACTTGATCGCCTTTTTTAATCTTAGCCATGATTGCCTCTTATAGAACTTCAGGAGCCAATGAAATGATTTTCATGAACTGTTCAGTACGAAGTTCACGAGTCACTGGTCCGAAAATACGAGTTGCAATCGGTGCTTTGTTGTTATTCAAAATAACAGCAGCGTTATCATCAAAACGGATCACAGAACCGTCTGGACGACGAATACCGAACTTTGTACGTACAACAACAGCATTCATCACGTCACCTTTTTTAACACGTGCGCGTGGAATAGCTTCTTTTACAGTAACTTTAATAATGTCGCCAACAGAAGCATAACGACGATGTGAACCACCTAGTACTTTAATACATTGTACGCGGCGAGCACCACTGTTGTCAGCTACGTCAAGCATCGTTTCGGTTTGAATCATTGCCCTACTCCAAAACCGAGCATCACCGGTCACAATTTCGAAAGGCTCAAAGAGTACTCGAAATTGACCGATGATGCAACAAGAACGTTAATTACTCAGCAGCAGCTTCAACAACTTCAACTAAAGTCCATGACTTAGTTTTAGACATTGGGCGGCTTTCTTTGATGGTTACAACATCACCAATCTTGGCGGTATTGTTCTCATCATGAGCGTGTAATTTGGTTGAACGGCGAATCAATTTGCCATACAACGGGTGTTGAACTTGGCGTTCAATAAGGACAACAATAGATTTTTCCATTTTGTCGCTTACAACTTTGCCAGTTAACGTGCGGACTGTATTTTGACTCATTGCCCGTTCCCCTGTTTTTCGGTAAGGAGGGTCTTGATGCGTGCAATAGTTTTACGAGTAAGCGCAACTTCATGCGATTTACCCAATTGACCAGTTGCTTTCGCCATACGAAGACGGAATTGGTTAAGCTGTTGCTCATCAAGCAAAGCTGTCAACTCTTCTACCGACTTTTCACGTAGATCTTTAGTTTTCATTACATTACCGTCCGAGTCACGATAGTGGTTTTAAACGGAAGTTTAGCAGCAGCAAGCGTAAATGCTTCACGCGCCAATTCTTCGTTCACACCATCAATTTCGTACAAGACTTTACCTGGTTTGATTTGACAAACCCAATATTCCACAGAACCTTTACCTTTACCCATACGCACTTCAAGAGGCTTAGAAGTAATTGGTTTGTCTGGGAATACACGGATAAAGATCTTACCACCACGCTTAATACGACGGCTGATTGTACGACGTGCCGCTTCAATTTGACGCGCAGTCATTTGACCACGTTCAACTGATTTAAGAGCGATAGTACCGAAAGATACTGAGCTACCACGGTGCGCTAAGCCAGTGTTACGGCCTTTTTGCACCTTACGGAATTTAGTACGTTTAGGTTGCAACATGGATTATTCTCCTTTTTCAGCAGAACGATCATTGCGACGACCACGACGCTCTTGACCTTCACCACGACCGCGACCGCGTTTAGCTGGACGTTCTTCAGCAGGTGCTGGGTTCATGACTTGCTTCATGCCACCCAAGATTTCACCACGGAATACCCAAACTTTAACACCAATCGTACCGTAAGTAGTTTCAGCACGCATAGTTGCATAGTCGATGTCCGCACGAAGTGTATGCAAAGGTACACGACCTTCACGATACCATTCAGTACGTGCAATCTCTGCACCACCTAAACGACCAGAAACTTCAACTTTGATACCTTTAGCACCAGCACGCATAGAGTTCTGTACCGCACGCTTCATAGCACGACGGAACATTACACGCTTTTCTAATTGAGAAGCGATTGCTTCAGCAACTAAACGTGCATCTAAGTCTGGACGGTCAATTTCGTTGATGCTTACTTGCGCAGGAACACCCATAATAGATGTTAATTCGCGTTGTAATTTCTCAATGTCTTCGCCTTTTTTACCGATTACGATACCAGGACGCGCAGTGCTAATTGTTACTTTAGCAGCACCCGTTGGACGTTCGATAAGAATATTGCTTACCATTGCGTTCTTAAGTTTTTTAGTTAAAAACTCACGAACTTGAAGGTCTTTAAGCAAGTATTCAGCGTATTGTTTCGGATTCGCATACCAGTTAGCGTTATGACGTTTCACAACACCTAGGCGGATACCGATTGGATGAACCTTCTGACCCATATCAAACCCCTACCTTAACGGTGATGTGACAAGTACGCTTAGTAATACGATCTGCACGGCCTTTAGCACGTGGCATAATACGTTTAAGGCTCATGCCTTCGTCAACGTAAATCGTAGATACTTTAAGGTCGTCTACATCTAAACTGTTATTGTGTTCAGCATTTGCAATTGCAGATTCCAATGCTTTCTTAACTAAAACAGCAGCTTTTTTGTTGCTGAAGTTTAAAATGTTAAGTGCATGCGCAACAGATTTGCCGCGGATAAGATCTGCAACCAAACGTGCTTTTTGTGCCGAGATAGCGGCACCGCGTAATTTAGCAGTTACTTCCATCATAGCACCTATTAACGTTTAGACTTCTTGTCAACACCGTGACCACGATAGGTACGAGTTGGCGCGAATTCACCGAGTTTATGACCAACCATGTGTTCAGAGATAATCACTGGAACATGGTTACGACCATTGTGAACAGAAATTGTTAAACCAACAAAATCTGGGAGGATCATCGAACGACGCGACCAAGTTTTGATCGGCTTACGGTTATTAGCCGCGATTGCCGCTTCAACCTTAGCGAACAAGTGCGCATCGACGAATGGGCCTTTTTTCAGAGAACGAGGCATTGTCAGATTCCTTTACTTGTTACTTAACGCGACGGTCGCGAATAATCATCTTAGTCGTACGCTTGTTGGTACGTGTCTTGTACCCTTTAGCTTTTTGACCCCATGGGCTCACAGGTTGGATACCTTTAGTACGCCCTTCACCACCACCGTGCGGGTGATCAACCGGGTTCATTGCCATACCACGAACGGTAGGACGAACACCACGCCAGCGCGAAGCACCTGCTTTACCAAGTGAACGAAGGTTGCTTTCTGAGTTAGATACTTCACCTAACACAGCGCGACACTCAACGTGCACTTTACGCATTTCGCCTGAACGTAGACGAACGATAGCGTATGAACCGTCACGACCCAACAATTGAACCGAAGTACCAGCAGAACGCGCTAATTGAGCACCTTTACCGATTTTAAGTTCGATGTTGTGAAGAGTAGCACCGATTGGCATATTACGAAGTGGTAAGCAGTTACCTGGACGAATTGGAGCATCGTTACCAGATTGAACTTGATCACCAGCACGTAAACCTTTAGGCGCAATAATATAACGACGTTCACCGTCAGCATACTTCAACAATGCGATGTGTGCAGTACGGTTTGGATCGTATTCAATACGCTCTACAACAGCAGGAATGCCATCTTTGTTACGTTTGAAGTCTACGATACGGTAGTGTTGCTTATGACCACCACCAACGTGACGTGTAGTAATGTGACCGTTGTTGTTACGACCACCAGTACGTTTTTTAGCTTCTACCAACGGCGCATAAGGCGCACCTTTGTGAAGATGGTCGTGAACGACTTTCTCTACAAAGCGACGTCCTGGAGACGTTGGCTTACATTTTTGAATCGGCATAAATTTCGTCCTTATTCCGCTGCGCTTTCAGCGGTATCGCCCAAGTCAGCCATTTCAACATCTTGGCCAGCTTTCAGGGTGACGTATGCTTTTTTAACATCAGAACGGCGTCCCAATGTACGACCAAAGCGCTTAGTCTTACCTTTAGTGATAGTCGTGTTAACTTTAACAACTTCCACACCAAATAATTGCTCAACTGCTTTTTTGATTTCAAGTTTGTTTGCATTTAATGCAACTTTGAATACTTGAACACCAGCAGTTTCGCCTAAAACTTGTGCTTTTTCTGAAAATACAGGTCCTTGTAGGACTTGATATAAACGTTCGTTGTTCATCCGAGTTCTACCTCAATTTTCTTAGCAGCAGCAACAGACATTACAACTTTGTCGAACGCGATCAAGCTAACAGGATCGATTGCAGTAGCATCAACCACATCAACGTGTGGAAGGTTACGCGCTGCAAGATATAGATTCTCATCTACAGCTTCAGTTACGATCAATGCGCGAGTTGCATTCAAGTCGTTAAGTTTTGCAAGCAACTCTTTAGTTTTAGGAGCTTCAACAGCAAACTCTTCAACCAATACAAGACGATCTTGGCGAACAAGTTCAGCTAAGATACATTGCATTGCACCGCGGTACATTTTGCGGTTAACTTTTTGAGACCAATCTTGTGGACGAGCAGCAAAAGTTTTACCACCACCAACCCAGATTGGGCTACGAATAGAACCAGCACGAGCGCGGCCAGTACCTTTTTGACGGAATGGTTTTTTACCACCGCCAGCAACGTCTGCACGTGATTTCTGAGCTTTAGAGCCTTGACGACCACCAGCTAAGTAAGCCGTAACAACTTGGTGTACAAGTGCTTCATTGAATTCACGACCGAACGCAACTTCAGATAACTCAACAGCAGAGCCGGAAACAGTATTTAAATTCACGTTATTTCCCCTCAAGCCTTGATCGTAGGACGTACAGTTACGTCACCACCAGTCGCACCAGGAATCGCACCTTTAACAACAAGAACTGAACGCTCTGTGTCGATAGATACAATTTCAAGACCCTGTACAGTTACGCGTTCAGCACCTAAATGGCCAGCCATTTTTTTGCCTTTGAATACGCGACCAGGAGTCTGGTTTTGACCTGTAGAACCTAGAACACGGTGAGAAACAGAGTTACCGTGAGTAGCGTCTTGAGTACGGAAGTTCCAACGCTTAACACCACCCTGGAAACCCTTACCTTTAGACTGACCAGTTACGTCAACGATCTGACCTACTGTGAACAAATCTACACCGATAGTTCCGCCAACTTCACGACCTTCAAGATCAGCTTCTGTAGCACGGAATTCTTGAACTAAACGACCAGCAGCAACACCCGCTTTAGCGAAGTGACCTTTCTGAGCGTTAGTTACGCGAGATTCGCGACGTTCACCAGTAGTAACCTGAATTGCTTGATAACCATCTGTTTCAAGCGTTTTGATTTGAGTGATGCGGTTAGGATCAACCTCAATCACTGTAACAGGTACAGAAACACCAGCATCTGTAAAGATACGGGTCATACCGCACTTGCGACCGACTAAACCAATAGCCATGTGCATAAACCTCTAAAAAAGCGGCCTAATTAACTTAGAGTGTTAATTAACCGAAAGCCTTAACCCAATGCAATCTGAACATCAACACCAGCTGCTAGATCTAATTTCATCAACGCATCAACAGTTTTATCTGTAGGTTGAACGATGTCGATCAAACGCTTGTAAGTACGGATTTCATACTGGTCGCGCGCATCTTTGTTTACGTGTGGTGATGTTAAAACGTTGAAGCGTTCGATGCGAGTTGGCATCGGGATTGGACCACAAACTTGTGCGCCAGTACGCTTAGCGGTTTCTACGATTTCTTGAGCAGATTGATCGATCAGACGATGATCAAAAGACTTCAAACGGATACGAATTCTCTGGTTAGACATACCAGTTAACTCCAAGCCAAATATATAAAGAATCACCCTTGACGCATCTCACCCCACTAATTTAAGGCAAGTGTCAAAGGCAGTGAATTATCACTAAGGTCATGATCGATGCCACGACTGTCACGATGTTAACTACTTTCTTCGCAGTTAACCCCCTTGCATAAAGGGTCGCCCATTATAACGATTGTTTAATGCATAAGCAAATCTCTTTTTGGCTTTATTGCTTTATTTTTCACGCTCTGCCGATTTCTCTTTTTAAAATATACGATTAGCACTTTATATATGAGTTAAGCAGCATTCCTATCCAATTATTGAGTGTAAATGTAGGTAATCTGCTTTTTGACCATTTCCTCTACCTTGACAGCGCAAATCATCCTCACCATGACTAACTTTCATTTCTGTGTTAGCAGCACAATCCATGACTTTATTCCCTAAGTTTGCTTTGTACTAAAACATAATCTATTGCACGATTCATTAATTGGTTGCCTGCCTGAAATTGTGCTGCAGACATCTGTTTTAATTCATGCGCGGGTTGTACATACATGCCTGAAAATGCAGGTTTCATTTCAGCATTGTCCAAAAACAACTGCAAAGCCCGTGGGGTAATTTCTGGATGGAACTGAAATCCTAGTACGTTTTTCCCAATTTGATACAGTTGATTGGTGCAAGCGGCATTACTGGCAAGTCTTACCGCGCCCTTAGGTAATTCAAAAGTTTCGCCATGCCACTGCATCACTGAGATTTGATCAGGCATTTGGAAACAGCTTTCTGGTATATTTTCGACTTTATAGACAGGATGCCAACCGCGCTCCTGTTCAGGATTAGGACTCACTGCTGCACCCAACGCATTGGCAATCATCTGCCCACCTAAACACAAACCGATTGCAGGTTTACCCATCGCCAAATAACGCCTAATCCAGCGTTTTTCTGTTTTTAACCATGGATAATGTACTTCATCATTTACACTCATGGCACCGCCCATCACAATTAACAGGTCAATCTCTTCAACTTTGGGCAGAGCTTCAATTTCAATATTTTGCTCAGGCGGTAAAGCAAAAAATTCGGTTGCAGTGATATGCGCCCCCATCTGCTTTAAATAGTCATAGCAACTTCCAAAACCTTCACCTGCACTATGCTGAAAATAATGCACGCTTAGTGGTGCTTTCATCTGGATCATCCTTTGTATTTTCTATACTTCAGCTTCTGCAAAAATAGCGCCAAGTTCAAGGCATGTCTTGTAGTGCAGCTTTTTATAGCCTAAAGCCAGTATTTCTCTTAAGCTAAACTCAATATTTGCTTATTTTCTGAGTGAACCTGTGAAGAATAATGCTCAAACTGCTTTAATTCATGCACCAAGACGTGCCCCACAATATATTCAAACGGTACAGCCTCCCCTATTTCGTGCATCGACCATTATCTTTGAAAACACAGATGCACTGTTTAATCGACACTGGACTGATGCTTATGATTATAGCTATGGCACACATGGCACACCGACTACATTCACACTCGCTGATCAGATTGCGCAATTAGAAGGTGGTGAATACTGCTTACTCGCACCAAGCGGACTATCAGCAATTAATTTGGTGAATTCCTGCTTTTTAAGTCAAGGCGATGAAGTTTGGGTGGCTGACAATATTTACGGCCCAAACATGGAGCATTTACGCAATTTAGAGCAGCGTTACGGCATCACCGTTCAAGTCTACAATCCAATTGATGTCGATAGCTTTCAACCTTCTGCCCAAGCCAAACTGATTTGGCTAGAAGCGGCAGGTTCGGTCACACTAGAGTTTCCAAACCTAACTGCATTAGTCAAAAAAGCCAAATCACATCACATGCTCACAGCCTTAGATAATACTTGGGGTGCAGGACTTGCGTTTAATGCTTTCGATTTTGGTGATGAACATTTAAGTGTCGATATAAGCGTCCATGCCCTGACCAAATACCCAAGTGGTGGTGGTGACATTTTAATGGGGTCTGTCGTGACCCGTGATCAACACTTACATCATCAACTGTTTCGTATGCATGCCATTCAAGGTATTTGCGTATCGGGGGATGATGTCGCGCAAGTACAACGCAGTTTGGCTTCGATGCAACTACGTTATGAGCACCAAGCAAAAAGCACAATTGAATTACTCAACTGGCTGAAACTACAACCACAATTTGCTCAGGTGTTGCACCCTGCCGATGCCACATCTGCGGGGCATGCGTATTGGAAAGAAATTTGCCGCGATGGACACAGCGCAGGTTTGGTCAGTGTGATTTTTAAGCCTGAATATGATTTAGCCTCTGTACGCCAATTCTGTGATGCACTATCTTTATTTAAACTCGGCTTTAGCTGGGGCGGCCCCGTAAGTTTAGTGATGCTTTACGTTCTCAAGTCCATGCGTACCCTAGAGCACTCTCACTTGGCTGAAGGATTATTGGTGCGTTTTTGTATTGGGCTAGAACATCCTGCAGATTTAATTCAAGATATTCAAAATGCCTTACAACGCTTCAGCGACTAATGCAGCACAGATCATCATTTTAACAATAGCTATATAAATCAGGATAAAAATATGAGTACAGCAATCGTTATTGGTAAAAAAACTGCCGACGTTCAACAAGACGTGGTTTTACATTCACAGTTTGCCAACCGCCACGGTTTAATTGCAGGTGCAACAGGTACAGGTAAAACCGTCACCTTAAAAGTCTTGGCAGAAAGCTTTTCACGAATTGGTGTATCCGTATTTTTAGCCGATGCCAAAGGCGATGTTTCAAGTCTAGCCAAAGCAGGCAGCAGCAGCCCAAAGTTTGATGCACGTATTCAGAGCTTAGGTATCGAAAGCATTCCGTTTGCAGCATCTCCTGTGGTGTTTTGGGATTTATTTGCCGAACAAGGTCATCCGATTCGTACCACCATTTCTGAAATTGGCCCGTTATTATTGGCGCAAATGCTGAACCTGAATGACACCCAAGAGGGCGTGTTGTCTGCGGTATTCCGTATTGCCGATGATCAGGGTTTATTACTGATTGATTTTAAAGATTTAAAAGCCATGCTGACCTATGTCAGCGAACACGCCAGTGAATTTAAAGCTGAGTATGGCAATCTTTCTCCAGCCAGTTTGGGTGCGATTCAGCGCAATTTACTGGCTTTAGCTGATCAGGGCGGTGATAAATTCTTTGGTGAGCCGAGTTTGGATATTTTGGATTTTATTCAAACTGACAGTCAGGGACGCGGCAATATTAATGTTTTGGCTGCAGACAAACTCATGAACACGCCAAAACTGTACGCCACCTTTTTATTATGGATGTTATCAGAACTGTTTGAACAATTGCCTGAAGTGGGCGATATGGACAAGCCAAAACTGGTGTTCTTTTTTGATGAAGCACACTTGTTATTTGACAATGCCAGCAGCACGCTACAAGAAAAAATTGAACAAGTGGTACGCTTAATTCGCTCTAAAGGCGTGGGGATTTATTTTGTGACCCAAAACCCGCTGGACTTGCCTGAAAGCGTATTGGGACAATTGGGTAACCGTGTTCAGCATGCCTTACGTGCTTTTACACCCAAAGACCAAAAAGCAGTAAAAACTGCCGCAGATACATTCCGTGCCAACCCAGACTTTAAAGTTGAACAAGCCATTACCGAACTTGCGGTAGGTGAAGCCTTAATTAGTTGCTTAGATGAACAAGGCACACCGCAAATTGCAGAACGCGCTTGGGTAATGCCGCCCTACTCATCGTTTAGCCCAATTAGCACAGAAGAACGTCAAGCCTGTATCAGCCAGAGTGTTATTGCAGGTGTGTATGAGCAGCAATTAGATCGTGAAAGTGCTTATGAAATGCTGCAACAAAAAGTTGAACAACGTCAGCAACTAGCCGCAGCAGCAGAACAAGCTAAAATTGAAGCCAAAGAAGCTGAAGCTCGCGCCAAGCAAGAGGCAAAAGAAGCCGAAGCACTCGCCAAACAACAAGCGCGCGAGCAAGAACGTCTAGCCCGCGAACAGCAAAAAGAAGCAGAACGCGCTGCCAAACAGCGTGAAAAACTGACTCAAGATATTGTGGGTACCTTTGCCAAAAGCGCAGCACGCAGCTTAGGCGGTTCTACTGGGCAGAAAATTGTACGAGGTTTGTTAGGGTCATTATTTGGTAAGAAATAGCATGTTATAAACGATGAGGTTTGTATAGATTTCATTCATGGATGCACCATCCAAAACCTAAATGAACACTTACAAACCTCTCGCTGTCACATCTACAAACCCCATAAAAACTTTAAAAATAATGGGATATTTTTATAATCCATATTTTTTTTAAGGTTTCACAAAAAAATGTTTGCAATCCTTATTTATAAGATGTATTTTGAATACATCTTATAAATAACAGCCATGAGAGATCGAACATGACTCCACAGCAAATTGACCTTGTAAAAGCAACTGTTCCTGTACTCCGTGAAAATGGTGTCGCACTGACTGGTTATTTCTATAACCGCATGTTGGGGAATAATCCTGATCTAAAAGAAACCTTTAACATGGGTCACCAACGTAGTGGTGCGCAGGCTCAAGCGCTTGCAGGTGCTGTATTGGCTTATGCTGAAAACATTGAAGATCCTTCTGTGCTTGCGCCTGTGATTGAATTGATTGCCCACAAACACGTGAGCTTAAACATTCAAGCACCTGACTATAATATTGTGGGCGAAAACCTACTTCACTCTATTAGCGAAGTATTAAATATTTCAATGGAAGATCCTCTAATTGATGCATGGGCAGCTGCTTATGGTCAGTTAGCAGAAGTGTTTATTAATGCTGAACGTGCAATCTACGAACAACACGAACAAACTAAAGGCAGCTGGTTAGGCTGGCGTAATTTCAAAATTGCCAAGAAAGTTGTAGAAAGTGACGAAATCACTTCAATCTACTTCGAGCCAGTAGATGGTGGCGATTTACCAAAATACGAAGCAGGTCAATATATTTCAGTACGCGTATTTGTACCTGAACTTGGCTTGAAGCAACCACGTCAATACACGCTATCGACTAGCCCACAACAAGATTACTTACGTATTTCTGTAAAACGTGAGCCAGGCAATGGTGCAGATAAAGTTGCAGGTTGGGTATCGAACGTATTGCACCAATTACCAGAAGGTTCTGAAGTTGAAGTATCTGCACCAACAGGTAACTTCTTCCTCATCGACAGCAACAAACGCAATGTCTTCATTAGTGGCGGCGTTGGCTTAACACCAATGATTGCAATGTTGAATCAATTGGTGACTTTAGATGTGCCACAACCTGTGACATTTATTCACGCATGTCGTAGCAAACAAGTACATGCCATGAAACAGCATCTCCAAGACTTAACTGCAAAATGTCCACGTATTCATACGTTGACTGCGTATGAGTTCCCGAACGAAGGTGATGTACTGGGTCAAGATTACGATGTTGCAGGTCGTTTAGACCTCAGCACTGTAGATGCAGCGCTGTTACCAGCCGATGCAGATTACTACTTATGTGGTCCAATGCCATTCATGGCAGAACAGCGTAAAGCTTTACTTGCGCGTGGCATCAAAGATGAGCAAATCCATAGCGAAGCGTTTGGTACAGGTGGTGTTCGCCACTAATCTAAAGCATTAAAAGCTAATAGGTAAGGCTAGTCTAGTTATGCTAGACTAGCCTTAATTTATTTGTATTTAAAAAAAACATCTGTGCGATCATGCAATTAAATAAATTCACCGACTATGCGCTGCGTATTTTAATGTATATCTCGCGTCCTCGAGATGTACCCTATACCATTGCGGAAATTGCACAGGATTTGCATGTTTCCCAGAACCATCTGGTAAAAATCGTTCACTTTATGGGTAAGCAAGGATGGCTAATTACCACTCGTGGTAAAGGTGGCGGGATTCGTTTGCATCCTGAAGCATTGCCTTTGCGTTTAGGTCATGTGGTGAGAATCCTGCAAGGTGAAAATCAAATTGTAGAGTGTAATACCCCGCCCTGCGTGCTGCGTGCGCAATGTGGACTAAAAGGCATTCTCAATCAGGCAATGGAACAGTTTTATCAAAGCTTAGATCAATACAGCTTGGGTGAAGTGCTACAGCCTGTACCCAATTTACAGTTCAGTACACAATCTCCAATCCCGCTGATTCATCTTTAAAGTAACTTAAACGGTCAAAGCAATATCATCCTAGATGTTGCTTTTTTCGGGCATTCAGGGCGCAAAGGTCGCTTGCCTGTATGACTTGCTTTATAATGCCTGTTTGTAGACCATGAATTGAAGTTAAGTTATGCACCATAGCAGAGGAAAATCGAAAAACAGTAAGGCAGCAGCACAGCCACGGCAGAAAATTAGCTACGAGAAAAAAGTAGACCCTGCCATTACTGAATACTCTGTTCGCGCCTTAAACTGGCTGCGTAAAGCCGAGTTTTTAATGAGTGCGCCTAAACTGAATTTATGTGTAGAAGATACTGGCTACGAAGTGGCTTTTGCAGGACGCTCCAACGCAGGTAAGTCCAGTGCAATTAATGCTTTAACCAATCAAAAACAATTGGCACGTGCTTCTAAAAAACCGGGTCGTACTCAAATGATCAACTTCTTTAGTTTGGGCAACCCCGAACAGCGTTTGGTCGATTTACCCGGTTATGGTTATGCAGCCGTACCTGAAGCCATGAAAATTGTGTGGCAAAAAGAACTCGAAAATTATTTGATTCATCGTAAAAGTTTACAAGGCTTGGTGTTACTGATGGATATTCGCCATCCCTTACAGCACTTTGATGTGATGATGCTGGAATGGGCGTATTCGCGTAAATTGTTCGTGCATGTATTGCTCACCAAATCGGACAAACTCAACCGCGGCCCTGCCAATAAAGTATTGCTTGAAGTCAAACAGCAGTTGAAAAAGATGAAACTAGATTTCTCGATTCAATTGTTTTCATCACTCAATAAGCAAGGTTTGGAAGAACTTGCGAGTGTGATGGGCGGACGCTTGAACTTTACCTTAGAACAAGCGCATCAATTTGATTTAGACAGCATTCCAGAAGCGACTGGCGATGATGTTGATGTTGATGTTGATGTTGATGTTGATGTTGATGTTGATGTTGATCAGCCTGAATTTTTAGAAACTGACGATTTAACCGCATCTGATACCGAAACCAAATAGTCCGTTAAATTACTGACTATTGGTCTATAACATAAAGTCCTATTCGCTCAATCTCGAATAGGACTTTTTATTTGTATGTCCACTTTCAGTTTTACGCCGTAATCACAATCTCCCTCTCCACCAAAGTTGCACTTTACAACGCAGCCAGAAATGCCCTACTGTCAAGATCATAACAATTAAACGCTTAAACAATTACATAAGATAAGGAGATCAAACATGCAGGCACACATTTCAGTGATTACCTTAGCGGTAGAAGATTTACAACGTGCACTCGATTTTTACCGCGACGGCTTAGGACTTGTAACTGAAGGCATTATTGGACAGGAATTTGAACAAGGTGCGGTGGTCTTTTTTGAACTGCAAGCAGGCTTAAAACTGGCTTTATGGTCTAAACAAAGTTTACAACAAGATACAGGCTTAACAGGTACAGCCAGCAGTGCTGCACAAATCACTTTAGGACATAATGTACATAGCCCACTCGAGGTCGATCAGGTATTGAAACAAGCAAAAAATGCAGGTGCGAAAATTTTAAAACCTGCACAGAGCACCTTTTACGGCGGTTATGCAGGTTATTTTCAGGACTTAGATGGTCATATTTGGGAAGTGGCCTACAGCCCATGTTGGGATTAATCTGCTTTGGCTCATGTCTTTACATAGCACAATAAAACAGGATGATGCTGAAAACTTGATTCGATTTTAAACCCATTATCAGGAATGCAGTGCAGGGTCATCACGAGTATGCCGATCGACCACCACACTAATCATCATATCGCCCTGCACATTGACCACAGTACGCACAGTATCCAACAAACGGTCGATCGGCAATAAAATCGCAATCGCTTCTGCAGGCAAGCCCACCGATTGTAATACCATAATCATCGTCACCATACCTGCGCTTGGAATACCAGGCGCGCCCAAAGAAGCGATCATGGCTGTGGCACAGACAATTAATTGCTGTCCTAAACTTAAATCCAGCCCCATTAAATTGGCAACAAACAAAGCCGCTGCAGCTTCATACAATGCCGTTCCATCCATATTCAGTTGTGTACCTAACGGGATCACAAAGCCTGCAGTTTGCGGACGCACACCTAAATTTTCCTGCGCACATTTCATCGAAAGTGGCATAGTGGCAGAACTGGAACTGGTGGCAAAAGCCGTAATTAAGGCAGCACGTGTGCCTTTAAAAAAGGTGATCGGATCCATTTTGCCAAATATCCACAACAGCAAAGGCAAGACCACCACACCATGAAAAATCGTGGTGCCCGTGACCACTGCAGCAAACTCTGCCAAACGACTCAGGACTGAAATATCTTCGGTTGCAACCAACTTAGCCAATAAAGCAAAAATCCCCAAAGGTGCCAGTTTCATTACCCAGCCAATCATCAACATCATAATTTCAAAAAATTGCTGACTGAGTTTACGTACCGTTTTAAAGTGCTCCCCGCCTTTGACCAGCGCCACACCCACCAATAAGGCAAATATCACCACTGCCAAAACATTACCCTCGGCAAAAGCTTTAAACGGATTGATTAAGGTGTTTTGAATGAAATTGGTAAAAAACGAAGACGGCGTAAGCGTGTCTGGGCTTTGATGCTGCGCCATAGCATCTTGAAACATCACAATATCTACGCCTTTACCCACTGCAAATAAATGCGCACACGCCAAACCTAAAATTAAAGCCAAAGTCGTGGTGGTGACACAACACGCCAACGTAATTTTCCAGACTCGACTCAATTGCCCTACAGCCTGTAAGTTCGACACACCGACCACAATTGAGCTAAAAATTAGTGGGATCAGCAGCATTTTCAGTAAACCAATAAAAATACTGCTCATTAAACCAATGCCATACAAACTGGCGCTAAAAAATGTGCTGTCTGGAAATAGATTCAGAATAAAACCAAACACCACACCCAAAATTGCGGCAATTAGAATTTGTGTATTGAGGCTCATACGCAATTGAGTTTTTTAATGTGATGTGTGGACTATGCCATGTGGCTGAAATTGAATCGAGTATTATTTTTCTAGCGCACTTTGATTAGGTTCAGATCGTGCTTCAGGATGTAAAAAAGCCGACATGAATGTCGGCTGATGAATGTAGATTTTAAAGGCTATATTTTATTGCGTTTCGATTTCACGTAAACGAATCAAGCCTTCCTGACTGGTGCTACACACCAATTCACCATTTTGCCACATGCGCCCAAAGTTCAAACCACGCGAACTAGTGCTAATGGTGGCTTCCATGTCGTACAACATCCAGTCATCCACACGGAACGGTTTATGGAAATACATGGCATGGTCAATACTGGCACACTGCAAACTTGGTGATAAATAGCTCAAACCATGCGGACGCAGTGCTGTGGTCATTAACGTGAAGTCTGAATAAAATGCCGCAATTGCCTGATGCAAAGACACTTCATCCACCTCTGGTGAAATGCTGTCATGGGTACGAATGTAGTGTGCATAAGCAGGTGCTTCAGGCTGCGGTAAAAATGGATTGCTCGGATTAATCGGGCGAATCTCCACCAAGCGATCACGCATAAAACTGGCACGCACATTTTCAGGTACAAACTCGACAATATGCTGTTTGAGTTCCGCTTCGTTTTTTAAAGCTTCTGCTGCAGGATAGTTTGGCTCTGAAATTTGATAATTCAGACCGTCTTCCAACGGCGCAAAGGACACCATCGCAGTAAAAATGGTACGCCCATGCTGAATGGCACGTACTTGACGGCTAGAAAAACTTTTACCATCACGCAAACGGTCAACTTCATAAATAATAGGTGCGTTGACATCGCCACCAAACAAGAAATAGGCATGCAATGAGTGCGCAGGACGATCAGTGGTATAAGATGCAGCACGTAAAGCCTGTCCCAAAACCTGTCCACCAAAAACACGTTTACCCACCAAGTTACGACTGATACCTCGGTAGATATTTTCTTCTAACTTTTCTAAACAAAGAAGTTCAACCAGCTCTTGTGTGAGTGCGTTCATAACTAACCTATGTATGGCGGAAATTGGGGATGCGGGATCGAAGTCGATGAAAAAATAAATCGTCAAAATAAACTGACTATTTTAAGCCTGCTATTTTGCCATAGATTCTGCATCTTTTACCCATCAAAGACTGACCGCTGTGTCACAACTTAGCCGATCAATTTTGCTAAAAATACGATTTTTAACGATAAAATCTAACAATATTCATGCAAATTATCTAAAAATGCAGCGCGATTATTAGATACAATGACGCAAAATAAATTCCCTACTGGCTAGGGACTTAGGTGATGAAGTAGGAGTGAGTATGTCCAAGCGTGGTTTTGGTCAAATGTATCGTCAGCTTTCTGGTAAGCTGCTTGACCTTGTGGTGACACCGCATGTTTTGGGTGAAGTCCCTGTCAAGGATGCGCAAAGTGTAGACTCAAATGCCACTCGCACCAAGATAACTTGCTACGTATTGCAAAATCACTCACGCAGCAATGCCTTGGTGGTCGATGGCGAAACACGTCGCTTAAAACTCACGCCTGCGCTTGATCCATTGGTGATGGGTTCACATAAAGAAAAAGCCTCGATTCTGTTTTTACAGCATCACGATGAGAACAACCTACTCAATCCACCACCTTATGCTTTTCCGCCACGCTTGTTACGTTTAATTGAACAATTAGAACAACACCCAGAACTTGATATTGAATTGGTACCTGTGACCGTGTTGTGGGGACGTTCTCCAGACAAAGAGGATTCGTGGTTTAAACTACTGTTTACCGATACGTGGGCAACGCCTGGCACAGTCAAGCAGTTAATGAATATTGGGGTGCATGGTCGTCAGTCTTATTTGGAATTTCACGAACCACAATCATTACGCGCTTTAATTGAACATGCCAAAACTGAGCATCCAAACCTGTCGCCTGCGACCTTTATTGTCAACACGCTAAATAATTACTTAGATGGGCAGCGTGAAGTCGTGCTTGGCCCAGACTTGTCTGACCGTCGCAATGTCATGCTCAGTCTGATTAAATCTCCCGATGTGCAAGATGCTATTCGTCGTGAAAGTTTACGCAGTAAAATTAGCGTGATTGAAGCCGAGCGTCGTGCGATTGGTTATTTAAATGAAATTGTGTCGGACTATTCTCATGCTGCGGTACGCTTTGCCGATATGGCACTGACCCGCTTATGGACACAATTGTACGATGGCGTGGAAGTGCATAATTTTAGTACCGTGCGCGAACTGGCCAAAGACTATGAAATTATCTACACCCCATGTCACCGCAGTCATATCGACTATTTATTGCTGTCTTATGTGATTTACAAACGCGGCATGATGGTGCCGTACATTGCTGCGGGCGATAACCTGAACATGCCATTTGTAGGGCAATTGCTTCGTGGTGGCGGTGCGTTTTTTATCCGTCGTACTTTCCGTGGCAATGGCTTATACACGACGGTCTTTAAAGAATATTTATTCAGTATTTTGTCGCGTAACACGCCGCTTGAATACTTTATTGAAGGTGGGCGTTCACGTACAGGTCGCTTGTTGCCACCGAAAACAGGCATGCTCGCCATGACCATTCACAGTCATTTGCGTGGTCGCGCCAAACCCATTGCTTTTGTGCCAACCTATATTGGTTATGAACGCCTGATGGAAGGTTCAACCTATGTGGGTGAAATGCAAGGCAAGCCAAAAGAATCTGAATCGCTGATGGGTATTTTAAAAACCATGCGCAAGATTGAACGGATTTTTGGCAAGGTGCATGTCAATTTTGGCGAACCTGTGTTTTTAGATGATGTGCTAAAACAACACGATGCCGAACACATCAGCATTGAAAAAAATGATGATCCTATTCCACCTCAAGTGTCAGATGCAGTGAACACTTCAGCGCATGCGATTTTGGAAAACATCAACCGTGCTGCGGTGATTAACCCAGTATCCTTGTTATCGCTGATTTTATTGGCTACGCCAAAACATACCTTGGATGAAGAAATTTGCGTGAAGCAGTTAGACACCTATCGTAATCTACTCACTGCCCTGCCTTATGATGAACGGACTCAAGTCACCCCATTGTCAGGCAAAGAAATTATTGCCTATGGCTTAAAACTCAAACTGATTAAACGAGTACAGCACGTTTTGGGCGATATTATCGCGATTGAAGACAATCAGGCGGTGTTACTCACCTACTTCCGCAACAATATTTTGCATGCCTTTGTCTTGCCATCTTTAATTGCCGCGTTGGTGGAACACAATGGTTCGATTCGTCGTGGCGATTTAATTAACGTCATTCGTACTTTATATCCGTTCCTGAAAGCTGAGCTGTTCTTGAAATGGCAAGATCAGGAACTCAAAGAACGGATTTGTGCCTATGTAGAAGCGTTAATTCAGGCCAAATTGATTTCTGAAGATGCGGAAGGCAACTTAATTTCACCTGCACCAAATAGTGAAGACCATAACCAGTTGGTAGTATTGGCTGCACCTGTAATGCAGAGTTTAGAGCGTTATTACATGACACTGGCGCTGATTACACAACGCGGCTCAGGCAATATTTCGGCACGTCAGGTCGAAGAACTCAGCCATTTGGTCGGTCAGCGTTTGTCGGTGCTGTATGAATTCAACTCACCTGAATTCTTTGACAAAGCCTTGTTCCAAAGCTTTATTAAAGTCTTAACTCAGCAAGGTTATATCAGCACCAACAGTGACAATGCGATTGTGTTTGATGATAACTTTAAAAACGTCGCACAATACGCCAATTTGGTGTTGGATGATGTGACTTTACAGATGCTGCAACACATCACCACCTTTAGCGATGAAGAATTGCGTGAGGCGTTAGAGGCTCTTGCTGCACAACAGGCGAAGAAACGCTTAAAACGTAAGAAGAAGTAATTTTCACACAAAAAAACATAGCGATCTGTATAGCAATAGGTCGCTATGCTTTA
>NZ_JAYJLK010000015.1:0-48923 GCF_051948795.1 Acinetobacter sp. Lyrl_1 | reverse complement strand
AGAGTGGCAGCGACAATACAAGGCTGATAAGGAATATCGAGATCAGTGTGAGTATTATGATGTTGCGGTGAATGAAATGCTTCTTAATAGACCTAAAGAGAGTAAATTAAGAAAGCACCTAAACACTTTTAAATTTGAAAAATATCCTTTCATGAAGAAAGTGACTAAGTGCGCACCACAGTTGGCGATTAAGCAGTTGGGTAGTGCTTTTGATAGATTTTTTAACGGCAAATCAGGATACCCCAAGCCAAGAAAAAAAGGCAAGGATGACCGTTTTTCATTATCAAATGATCAATTTAGCGTAAAGGGTCGGTCTATTAAAATCCCTAATTTGGGTTGGGTGAAAATGACTGAGAATCTGCGCTATAAGGGTAAAATTCTCTCGGCCAAAATATTTAAACAAGGTGGTAAGTGGTTTGTATCAATCGCTGTCGAACTCACCCAGATCGAAAAGCTTAAACCGAAAACAGGTTTAAGTATCGGTGTTGATTTGGGTGTCTCTAATCTTGCCACCCTTTCAAATGGTGAGGTTATTCCTTCTAACGCACCACTTAAAAGACAGCTTGCAAAACTAAGGCGACTCAACAAGTCTTTTAGTCGTAAGAAAAAAGCTAGTCAGAATCGAGAAAAAGCAAAAGCCAAGCTATCTCGCCTGCACTATAAAATTGCCTGTCTACGCAAGAATAATCTTCATCAAGTCACAACGGATTTGGTAACACGTTTTGATGTGATTGCGATTGAAGATTTGAATGTTAAAGGCATGTTGAGGAATCGTAAACTCGCAAGAGCTATATCCGATATGGGTTTTTATGAGTTTAAAAGGCAGTTGATTTATAAAGCCAAACAGCATGGAAAATCGGTACTTTCGGTTGGTCGATTCTTCCCAAGTAGTAAAATGTGTTCGTGCTGTGGTGAATTAAATCAATCTCTCACACTTTCTGCGCGAGAGTGGAAGTGCTTAGTTTGCCAAACCATCCAAAATCGTGATGTTAATGCATCAATTAATATCCTGCGATATGCGGATAAAGATTTAATCACTGCATAAGTGGTGATTAAGGCGGTGAGTTACACCGTGACAGCCTATGGAATTGAGGTAATCCCTAAAGCAAATGTTTTAGGTTCTTGATGGTGAAGTAGGAATTAAACATCAAACCCACATTGAGTAGGTTTGAGTAGGTTTTAAATAACGGCTATAATCTCAGGCTTCAGGTCAGGAGTTCATCATGCGCGCCCTTAAAGTCAGCATTAAATCAGAGCAAGATATTGAGAAATTACGCATTTCGGGGCGTTTGGCTGCTCAGGTGTTGCAGATGATTGGCGAGCATGTCAAACCTGGAGTCACGACAGAATACTTAGATGATTTGTGTCACGATTATATTGTAAATACCTTAAAAGTCATTCCTGCCAATGTGGGCTATCACGGTTATACCAAAACCACCTGTATTTCACCCAATGAAGTGGTCTGTCATGGTATTCCATCATCCAAAACCATTTTAAAAGATGGCGACATTATTAATATTGATGTGGCAGTGATTAAAGATGGTTTTTATGGTGATACCAGTCGTATGTACTATGTGGGTCAGGTGAAACCAGAAGCGAAAAAACTGGTCGATACCACTTATGAGGCGATGCGCGCAGGGATTCATGCGGTGAAACCGGGCGCGACTTTGGGCGATATTGGCTATGCCATTCAAAGTGTGGCGCATCGTGAAGGGTTTAGCATTGTGCGTGAATATTGCGGACATGGTATTGGGCAGGTGTATCACGAACAACCAAGTGTGCTGCATTATGGTCAGCCTGGACAAGGCTTGGTGCTTAAAAAAGGCATGGTATTTACCATTGAGCCAATGGTGAATGCGGGCAAAGCGCGTGTGAAAGAACTGAAAGATGGCTGGACGGTGGTGACGACAGATAAATCACTTTCTGCACAATGGGAACACATGGTTGCTGTGACTGATACAGGCTTTGAAGTGTTATCGCCGTGGCCAGAAGGTACGGGGAGTTATCCTGAAATTTAATGCACGAATGCTTTCAGGTTAAGACTGATAGATAAAACATCTTAGACTTTAGTTTTAAACTATTTGTTAAAAAATGAACAATCGCTATAATTGAAGTCAAAGATACTTGCTGTAGTTTCTTTGTTTTAGCTTTCTTATTTTAGATTGTAGTTTTCAAAGCTTATCTGTCTTAGATAAGCTTTTTTTTTTGCTGTTTCGTATCTGAAATCAAAAGATCCTATGTGCTAACGAATGGTTAGCTTTTCGACCAAATAGTCGATAAATACACGTACAGCAGGTAATAAACCACGGCGTGATGGATAGACGGCATGGAAAATACCATGCGGTGCGTGCCAGTCGGGTAAAACACGAACCAATTCACCCGATGCAACATAATCTTCAACAATCGTGTCAGGCAACAACACAATGCCACAATTTTGTCGTGCCAATTGCGCTAGCATCATTAAATCTGAACCCATGACTGTAGGGTTGACCTTAATTTTTTTCGGTTGCTGTTGTTGATCATGCACAACCATGTATTGATCTAAATGCTCATCCGACATGCTTAAAATTTTATGATGACTTAAATCTTCAGGTTTTTTCAAATCGCCAAATTCATTCAAATAAGCCTGACTGGCAAATAGATGTTGTTCGATGTTGCTGAATTTGCGAATCACCAAACTTGGATCATCATCTAAATTTGAGCGGACACGCAGGGCAATGTCGATCCCTTCGTTGACGATATCGACACGACGGTTGCTGACAATTAGCTGTACTTTAATTTCAGGGTAGGCTTTCAAAAACTCAGGCAAGATTTTGGCAATTTCATTTTGTGCAATTGAAACAGGTAAGCTGACTTTAATTACACCACGCGGTTGAATACTTAGGTGATCGACCAAGTCGTGCGCGGCTTGGGCAGCATTCATCATTACTTGCGCATGCCGATACACATTCATACCAATTTCTGTGACCGCAAAATGACGTGAGCTGCGCTGAATTAAACGCACACCTAAGCGTTCTTCTAGGTTGTGTACGCGTCGGCTAAGTTTGGATTTTGGAATATCGGTGGCGCGTTCTGCTGCACTAAATCCACCATGTTCGACCACTTGGGCAAAACAATAAAAATCATCCAAATCTGTAAGCATGACTAAATTCCATTTATGCAACAATACTTAAATTAAAGTGGCATCGTTGCATGTTGTCAATCTTTAATTGTGCTTTATTGCTGTGCTTTTTGCAGAATCTCTAAAACTTGTCGGTATTCTTCTAAACGGGCTAAATCACGTGCTGTAGGATTGGGAATCCGCGTTAAATTCATGTTGTCTTGCACATCTGCAATTTTTACAGCACAGGCAAGCGGGTTTTGTGCAGTACGCATAGCCGCTTGAACACGAGTTTCATGCGGCAGTTTGGTGAGCGCCTGAATTGCTTGAATAATATGCGTTTGAAATCCTAAATTTTGCAGGTCTTGTGCTGTGGTGTGGGTATCTTCAAGAATGTCGTGCAGTACAGCGACAATTTGCTGATCGGGCTGTTGTAATTGCAACATTACACGTAAGGGATGCAAAATATAAGGCTGACCGCCTTTATCTAGCTGCCCTGTATGTTGTTGTACTGCAAGTGTAATTGCATTTTCTAGAGTTGCCATAAGTATAATTAAAAAAATTTCTATAATTATAAGCCGTGCTTAGCGCAAAATATAGAAATTGCTTGTTATGATGCAAACAGATTTTATGTTTATCTATTTTACTATTGGTGATGCTGCTCTATGCCATATCAACTCATTGAACTGAATACGCCTGCGACTGAAAATTTGCTTTGCCCACATTGCCAACATGCTGTTATTGATTGGGCAGAAGAACAATATATTCAGCCTTGCGAGCATACTTTGTTTGTCGCAATGGATTTGGGTTTTGAATATGCCTCAGATGTATTTGAACAAAGCATGCCACGCAGTGTCGATGAAATTCATGCACATGATGATCAGTTGGATATGTGGCAAGAACTGACTTCAAGTCGTTATCCGCAATATTTGATTTATAAAACGGATTTAGGCGTGCAAGGTTTATCTCGCTATGTTGGATTTACCGCGGCTTAATTGCACTTAACTTAGAGAGTCTAAGATATAAAAATAGGGAAATTCAAAAGCTGAATTTCCCTATATTTTGATGGATTAGATATTTTTTCTGCGTTTAGCTCTCCATATCTTCTTCTATTTCATCATCGGCACTGTCCATTCCTAATTCTTTGAGTTTTCGCGTCAAAGTATTACGTCCCCAACCCAATAATTCAGCGGCATGACGTTTACGTCCACGGGTTTGTTGCAGTGCAGCATTAATTAAGGTGCGTTCAAACATTGGAATGGCGATATCCAGAAGTTTCATCTCGCCATTTTTTAACTTTTGTACTGCCCATTGACCCAACAATTCATCCCAGTGGTGCATAGACACTCGATCTACCAAGTGCTGTGCAGGATGCTCACCTAATTTTTCAATTGGAATTTGCTTGAGTTCAGTTGGTAAATCTTCAGGATAGACCTCACGGCCTGTAATCATGACGGTTAGCCAACGGCAGGTATTTTCCAGTTGGCGTACGTTACCTTGCCAAGGCAGTTGTTGCATATATTCAACAGTTTCAGGACGCAATATTTTTGGACTCACCCCCAATTCTTTGCCCGCACGTGCTAAAAAGTGTTGCGCCAACATTGGAATATCTTCGCTACGATGCGCCAGTTTAGGAATGTGAATACGAATGACGTTCAGGCGGTGATACAAGTCTTCACGGAAGCGACCATCCTGTACCAGTTTTTCTAAGTCCTGATGCGTCGCTGCAACAATACGCACATCTACTTTGACAGGGATATGCCCACCAACACGGTAAAACTCACCGTCAGCCAAGACACGCAATAAACGAGTTTGAGTTTCAAAAGGCATATCGCCAATTTCATCTAAAAACAGTGTGCCGCCGTTGGCTTGTTCAAAGCGCCCTTGACGTTGCGTATTGGCACCCGTAAACGCACCTTTTTCGTGTCCAAAAAGTTCGGTTTCAATCAGATCTTTAGGAATGGCCGC
The DNA here is from genome assembly GCF_051948795.1 of Acinetobacter sp. Lyrl_1. Taxonomy (NCBI): domain Bacteria; kingdom Pseudomonadati; phylum Pseudomonadota; class Gammaproteobacteria; order Moraxellales; family Moraxellaceae; genus Acinetobacter; species Acinetobacter sp. Lyrl_1. Next base: position 43,855 of record NZ_JAYJLK010000015.1, on the reverse strand, counting down.
CATATTTAGCGCAATAAATGGCTTGCTGCTACGTGGTGAGTGGCGATGCAGTGCATGTGCCACCAGTTCTTTACCTGTGCCAGACTCACCATTAATCAGCACGGTAATATGTGATTGTGATAATCGTCCAATGGCGCGGAATACTTCCTGCATAGCAGGTGATTCACCAATAATTTCTGTCGATTGAATTGGCTGTACTGTAGATTTTGCAGATTCTTGCTGTTGTAATTTGGTGATGTGTAAAATTGCACGATTAACCAACGCTAAAGCTTCATCAAGATCGAAAGGCTTAGGCAGGTATTCAAATGCACCAGTTTGGTAGCTTGAAACTGCTGACTCTAAATCGGAGTGTGCAGTCATAATAATGACAGGTAGGTCTGGGTAGTTTGCTTTGACTTTGGCTAAGAAGGTCAGGCCATCCACCCCAGGCATACGAATGTCGGTCAAAATTACATCGGGTGCATCTTGGCTGAGTTCATCCAGTGCAGATTGAGCCTCTTCAAAACTGGTGACTTCAAAACCTTCTTCTCTAAAGGTTTTTTCCAGTACCCAGCGCATTGCTCGGTCATCATCAATCACCCAAATTTTATTTCGCGACATGACTCGCCTCCCAAGGTAAATATAAGCTAAATATTGTTTTTCCCGGAATGGATTGGCATTCAATCATTCCGTTGTGTTGATGCATAATATTTTGTGCGATGCTCAAACCAAGCCCAGTGCCGTTAGCTCGTCCAGTCACCAACGGATAAAATACAGACTCTAAAATGTCTTCAGGTACACCAGGGCCGTTATCTTCAATATCAACACGCACCGTAGAGCGGTTCAGTACACCATTAATGGTGACTAAGCGCTGAATACGGGTTCTTAAAACCAATTCAGGTTGATGCTCGATAAAGAAATCAGCGTTTTCAGTCATGGCTTGCACCGCATTGGCACAAATATTCAGCATGACTTGAATCAATTGATCACGGTCTGCCATGACTTCAGGTAAGGAAAGGTCATAGTCACGAATGATTTTTATTTTATTTTTGGTTTGATTGACAATTAAACTGCGTACACGTTCCAAGGGCTCGTGTACGTTGACCAATTCATAACTTGGTAATTGGCGTGAACCGAGCATGGTGTCTGCCAAGTTTCTTAAACGATCGACTTCACTAATAATAATGTCGGTAAATTCGTCATATTTTGGGTCATTCAAGCTGCGTGCTAAAAGTTGAGTCGCACCACGAATTCCTGCAAGCGGGTTTTTAATTTCATGCGCCACACCACGTATGAGTTGCCGCGCCACCTGATGCTGCTGAATAAAGTTTTCTTCTTTGGAAATTTTGAGCATCCGATCAATCGGATTTAATTCAATCAGCAATAAGGGATGATAAGGCTTGCCTGAATTTAGCTGTGATGCAGTGTAATCGACGTGAATATCTTTGAAATTGACATTAATTGTTGCTTCACGGCGTGTATAAGGTTGACCTGTTTTGAGTGTGTTTAGAAAAGCCTCTTGAGTATTAAACTCATCATTAGGCATGTGCAGCAGATTTAAAACAGGTTGTCCTGATGCACGAATTAAACTGATATCAAACAAGGCTTCACACGAAGAATTTAAATAAAAAATATTCAGGTCACGGTCAACCAATAAAATTGCAGTGCTTAAGTTGTCTACCAAGAGGCGGTAGTCAATGCTCTGGGTTTGATCCATTAGCGAATACTTCCTGTATTAAAATAGCGCAAGGGTATTATCATGTAGCAGCCATGTTCCAAATTTGGATCGAAGTGAGGCGAATTAAGCAAAATGCACGCCAACTTTAAGTTTTTAGTGCATTTATCTTCGCAAGTTCAAAAAAATGCGCTGCAACTGGACTGAATTTTCAAGATATAACGGATAACAGAAACACTGTAAATAAAAAATGCATTAAAATGGTGCAATAAATAAATCATTCAGCCTGAATGGTTGTATTTTGGTGCATTATGCAAAGAGTCGGCTATTTCTCTATTTTTATGCAAAGAAAAGTCATACAATACGCGCATTCTAGTGGAGTGCAGATTCTATGAAATCCCCCAAAGTCGGTTTTGTTTCTTTAGGTTGTCCTAAGGCATTGGTAGATTCCGAACGAATTTTAACTCAGTTAAAAACTGAAGGTTACGATGTTGCATCTGATTATGATGGTGCAGACTTAGTTGTTGTCAATACATGTGGTTTTATTGAATCTGCAGTACAAGAGTCCTTAGACGCGATTGGCGAAGCAATGAATGCCAATGGCCGTGTGATTGTGACAGGCTGTTTGGGTAAAGATGAAGACAAGATTCGTCAAATGCACCCAAATGTATTAAAAGTCACAGGCGCGGCAGCTTATCAGGAAGTTATGGAAGCGGTGCACCAGTATGTACCTGAGCCACCAAAGCATAATCCATTCATCGATTTGGTTCCTGAACAAGGCATTCGTTTGACGCCTAAACATTATGCCTATCTTAAAATTTCAGAAGGCTGTAACCATCGCTGTACTTTCTGCATCATTCCAAGCATGCGTGGCGATTTAGTTTCGCGTCCTGTGGGTTCGGTATTAGAAGAAGCTGCGGCACTGAAACGTGCAGGCGTAAAAGAAGTATTGGTAATTTCTCAAGATACTTCTGCCTACGGCGTAGATACCAAATACAAATTGGACTTTTGGAACGGTCAGCCTGTTAAAACCAAATTCTATGATATGTGTGAAGCCTTAGGGCAATTGGGTATTTGGGTGCGTTTGCACTATGTCTATCCATATCCGCATGTGGATGCTGTAATTGATTTAATGGCACAAGGCAAAATTTTGCCTTATTTGGATATTCCATTCCAACATGCCAGCCCGAAAGTATTAAAGTTGATGAAGCGACCTGCGCACAGCGAAAACACGTTGGAGCGTTTAAAACTTTGGCGTGAAAAATGCCCTGAGCTGGTGATTCGTTCAACCTTTGTGGTGGGTTTTCCAGGCGAAACAGAAGAAGATTTCCAAATTTTGCTCGACTGGCTAAAAGAAGCGCAATTAGACCGTGTTGGTTGCTTTACTTATTCACCTGTTGAAGGTGCGGCAGCAAACGACTTGCCAGATCATGTGCCAGAAGAAATCAAGCAAGAACGCTATGAGCGTTTTATGCAGGTTCAGCAAGAAATTTCAGCAGCTAAACTGCAAAAACGTATTGGTCAAACCATGACCGTGTTGGTAGATGATTTGGAAGAAGAATTTCCAGTCGCAGTGGCACGTTCTTATGCAGATGCGCCAGAAATTGATGGCAACGTCTTTGTAGAAGATATTGACAAGAGCGTGATTAAAGCAGGTGATTTACTTGAAGTTGAAATTACCGATGCCGATGAATACGACTTATTTGCCAAGCTGATTCAGGTCAAATCTGCATAATGCTTTGCAGATTTGGATTGCTAGCTGTAAGCCATACAAATTGTAAAAAATTAAAGTTTAGAATTTAGAATTGGAGTAATGACAATGTTAGATTCAAAAAAGCCACGTTATGCACGTATCTTGTTGAAACTATCGGGTGAGGCACTTGCGGGTAATAAAGACATGGGGATTGATGCGCAAGTGCTCGATCAAATGTCTTTGGCAATTGCACACTTGGTTGGTTTAGGTGTGCAAGTGGGTATTGTTGTCGGTGGTGGTAACTTATACCGTGGCAGCCAATTACAAAAAGATGGTTTAGTCGGCCGTGTAACAGGCGACCAAATGGGTATGTTGGCAACGGTGATGAACGGTTTAGCCATGCGTGATGCCTTGGTGCGCCGTAACATCAAAACCCGTTTAATGTCTGCATTGCCTATTGGTACAGTGGTTGAGTCTTACTCAAGCCGTGATGCGATTCGTCACCTGACTCAAGGTGAAGTGTGTGTGTTCGTTGCGGGTACAGGCAATCCATTCTTTACCACAGATACAGCAGCATGTTTACGTGGTATCGAAATCGAAGCTAACTTGATCTTAAAAGCGACCAAAGTAGATGGCGTATATAACAAAGATCCAAGCAAATACGAAGATGCGGTGAAATATGACACACTTACATTTGACCAGGTGTTGGATGAAAAATTAGGTGTTATGGATTTAACTGCAATCTGCTTATGCCGCGATCACAATGTGCCGTTGCAAGTTTTTGATATGAATAAAGCAGGTGCATTGCTTTCTGTAGTGATGGGCGAAAAAGAAGGAACTCACGTTACGAACTAATGTACGTGAGCCACAAAGCTCTTTATACTACGGTTTAATTTAACCCTATATTTTGACTCAAATTTTAGAATACAGTAAGGAAGATCTTATGATTAACGATCTTAAAAAAGACAGCGAAGAACGTATGAGCAAGACTTTAGAGTCTTTAGAACATGGTTTTGCCAAAGTACGTACAGGTCGTGCACATCCATCAATTTTAAATGGTGTGATGGTTTCTTACTACGGTTCCGATGTGCCACTTAACCAAGTAGCCAACATTGGTGTAGAAGATTCACGTACCTTATTGGTTCAGCCATTTGAGCGTTCAATGGTGTCTGCAATTGATAAAGCAATTCGTGAGTCAGATTTGGGTCTAAACCCAATCACAGCCGATGCAATTCGTGTACCGCTTGCAGCATTGACTGAAGAAACTCGTCGTGACATGCAAAAAGTTGCGCGTTCTGAAGCAGAAAATGCCAAAGTTGCTATTCGTAACATCCGCCGTGATGTATTGGGCGACATCAAAGCATTATTGAAAGAAAAAGAAATTTCTGAAGATGATGAGCGCCGTGCAGCAGATGACATCCAAAAAATCACAGACAAATACGTTGCAGAAGTAGACAAGCGTCTTGCTGCAAAAGAAGCTGAGTTGATGAAGGTCTAATCAATGACCACATCGGAAGACAGCGCGTCTTTGCCAAAACATGTTGCCATCATTATGGATGGCAACAATCGTTTTGCAAAAAAAAATCAAATGCAAAAAGGGGAAGGACATCGCTCTGGTAAAGATGTACTTGACCCGATTGTTGAACATTGTAGAAAAAAACACATTCAAGCTTTAACCGTTTTTGCTTTTTCGAGTGAAAACTGGAATCGTCCGCAGTTTGAAGTGGATTTACTCATGCAATTGCTGGAAACCACAATTCATGAGCAATTACCACGCATGGAAAAATTCAATATTGCCTTACGTTTTATTGGTGACCGTTCACGTTTGTCGCCGCATTTGCGTGAGTTAATGTTGCATGCCGAACAAAGGACTGCTAATTTCAACAGCATGACACTCACAATTGCCATTAGTTATGGTGGTATGTGGGATATGGCACAAGCTGCAAAACAAATTGCTGCAGATGTTGTGGCGCATAAAATTGATATTGAACAAATAGATACACAACTTTTTGGTCAATATGTCAGTCTGGCAGACCTACCACCTGTCGATCTGTTGATTCGTACAGGTGGCGATTTTAGATTGTCCAACTTTTTACTTTGGCAAGCTGCGTATGCTGAATTGTATTTTACCCAAACCTTGTGGCCTGAATTTAGCATAGAAGAATTTGACGATGCACTGGCAGTATTTGGTGGTCGCGAACGTCGTTTTGGTAAAACTTCTGAGCAAATTCAACAAGAGAAAATTGAGAATTAATACATGTTAGAGCGGATTATTACCGCATTGGTATTGGTTGCTGTGGTGTTGAGTTGTATGTTTGCAACTCAGTCGCACTATCCAATGTTTATGCTGATGATTGTTGCAGCAGGGGTTGCGGGCTATGAGTGGTTCAAACTCATGCCAAGAAAAACTAAATATGTCCTCAAACCTGTGGCTTGGGGCTTTGGTGTATTGACTGCCGCTTTGGCAGCAATGGCACTTTATTTTAGTGATATTGCCTTGTTACTTTGGGCAGCTTCCATTTTGACATGGTTACTCAGTATTTATTGGGTCAAGTCTTATCCAGAATACGATGCATGGTATAATCCAAGCTTAAGTTTTATTGGTTTTATTCTAATTTCTGCTGCGGTCACTGCAATTTTTTCCGTATGGAATAGTTCGCCGTGGTGGTTAATGTACTTGTTCTTGTTGGTTTGGGGTGCAGACTCAGGTGCTTATTTTGTTGGGCGTAAACTGGGCAAGAAAAAACTTGCACCGAATGTCAGTCCAAACAAATCAGTAGAAGGCTTATATGGCGGTGTTTTTACTGCCATGCTAATCGTGATTGTTGTTGAAGTGGTGTATTTAGACCTGACTTTGGCACAACATATTTTATTCCTGATTCTTTCGGTGATTACGGTATTTAGCTCGGTATTGGGCGATTTATTTGAATCCATGATCAAACGCCGTGCAGGTATTAAAGACTCTGGGCGCGTCTTGCCAGGTCATGGTGGTGTGCTAGATCGGATTGATTCTTTGCTTGCAGCAGCTCCAATTTTTGCTGCGGGTATGTATGTTTTAAAACTTATTGGCGTAGATTTATAAATGTCACAAGCTGTTTGTATCTTGGGTGTGACAGGTTCAATTGGACAAAGCACCCTAAAAGTATTGCAACAACATCCAGAGCAGTATTCAGTTTTTGCCGTGACGGCGCACAGCCGAATTCAAGAACTGGTTCAAATATGCAAACAGTACCATCCTAAAATTGTGGTTGTACCTGCGTCAAAAGTTGATGAGTTACAGCAATCACTTGCACAGCAACATATTTCTGAAATTGAAATTCTAAGCGATGAAGCGGGTTTAATCGCAGTTGCCGAACATCCTGAAGTGGATGTGGTGATGGCAGCCATTGTCGGTGCGGCAGGTTTATTACCTACACTGGCTGCGGTTAAAGCGGGTAAGCGCGTGTTATTGGCCAATAAAGAAGCCTTGGTGATGTCGGGCGACATCATGATGCAGGCGGCACGTGAACATGGTGCTTTGTTATTGCCTGTAGATTCTGAACATAACGCGATTTTTCAATGTTTGCCTCAACATTATTTACAAACCGAAAGAAATGGACAACCTCAGCTAGGTGTATCACAAATTTTACTGACTGCTTCGGGCGGCCCATTTTTAAATCATAGCCTAGAAGAACTGCAACACGTTACCCCTGCACAAGCCTGCAAACATCCAAATTGGTCTATGGGACAAAAAATTTCGGTAGATTCTGCAACCTTAATGAACAAAGGTTTGGAATTAATCGAAGCGTGTCATCTTTTTGCAATTTCAGAACACTTTGTTACAGTTGTGGTTCATCCACAGAGTATTATTCATTCCATGGTTCAATATGTGGATGGTTCAACTTTGGCACAAATGGGTAATCCTGATATGTGTACGCCAATTGCGCATGCTTTGGCATGGCCGCAGCGTATCCAAACGCATGTTCCGCCTTTAGATTTGTTTGTCAATCATCAGCTTGATTTTCAAGCACCCGATACCACACGTTTTCCTGCGTTAAGTCTGGCACGTCAAGCCATGCAAGAAGGTGGTCTGGCGCCTGCTATTTTAAATGCAGCAAATGAAATTGCAGTTGCAGCATTCTTGCAGCAAAAAATTCGTTTTACTGAAATTGCGACAGTGGTTGAGCATACCTTGAACCAAATACAAAATTCAGCCGCAGAAAGCATTGAACTGATTTTGCAGGCAGACCAAAATGCTCGTGCTATTGCACAGTATTTTGTGTTGAATAAAGGAAGCTAAAGCATGAGTGCCTTATTTATTGTGGTTGCAGCGATTCTTTTGCTAGGACCTTTAATTGCAATTCATGAGTTTGGGCACTACTTTGTTGCACGTAAATTAGGTGTCAAAGTTTTGGTGTATTCCATAGGCTTTGGGCCAACCATTTTAAAATGGACGTCTAAAAAATCGGGGATTCAATATCAGCTTTCGGCACTGCCTTTGGGTGGCTATGTCAAAATGCTTGATGAACGCGAAGAAAACGTTGCAGAAGCAGACCTACCTTATGCCTTTAATCGTCAGCATCCGTGGAAACGTATTGCGATTGTGGCAGCAGGTCCGTTAATCAACCTGATTTTTGCCATATTATTGTTCTGGCTATTATTTTTACCCTCTCAAGAACAGTTGAATACCCGTGTGGGTAAGGTACTGGCAGATACACCTGCGGCGGCAGCGCAAATGCAAGTAGGTGATAAGATTACCGCCATTGATGGTACGCCTGTGACGACATGGGAAAAGCTGAACTTTGCCTTGGTAGATCGTGTAGGTGAAACAGGCAAGATCCAGGTACAGGCGGAACGCGCAGGTGAAATCAAAACATTTAGCTTACCCATTCAAAATTTCTTAAATGATCAATCCCAATCACCTTTAGATATCTTGGGTTTTACACCGTATCGCCCACAAATTCCTGCAATTGTCAGTAAGTTAAGTGAAGATGGTGCGGCCATTCGTCAAGGTATGCAAGTCGGCGATCAAATTATTGCGATTGATGGCGTCAAAATGAATGACTGGTACGATGTGGTACAAGTTGTTCAAGCATCGCCAGAAAAATTACTGAAAGTAGATGTGCTGCGTAACAATCAAGTACAGCAACTGGAAGTGATGCCGCAAGGCAAACGTGACAATATGGGCAATGTTTCGGGTGTATTGGGTGTGCAAAGTGATCCTGGAAAAATTGTCATTCCAGAAGATTTTAAGCAAACCATTCAATACAGCCCGAGTGAAGCTTTATTTATGGCGGTAGATAAAACAGGTCAGCTGTCTAGCATGATTCTGAATTCTATTGTCAAAATGGTACGTGGTTTAATTGGTTTAGATAACTTATCAGGCCCAATTACTATTGCCAAAGTCGCAGGGCAAAGTGCGGAAATGGGGTGGCAAACTTTTATTTCCTTTATGGCACTTATGAGCGTAAGCTTAGGAATTCTAAATTTATTGCCAATTCCAATGTTGGATGGCGGGCATTTAGTTTATTATTTTATCGAGCTGATTCGTGGAAAACCTGTTTCTGAACAAATACAATTAGTTGGTTTAAAAATTGGTATGGTACTGCTTGGAAGTATGATGCTCCTTGCATTATTTAATGACATTATGCGTTTATAACAACGTAGATACGAAATAAATTTAACACTGGAAAAGACTGGCATGCAGCACACACATTTATTTATGCCCTTGGCACTGGTTAGTGCAATGGCGGCAACACAACAAGTATATGCAGCAGATGAATTTATTGCGCGAGATATAAAAATAGATGGTCTTGTTCGTTTAACGCCAGCCAATGTCTATGGAATGATTCCAGTGAATAGTGGTGATCGTGTCAATGAAGCAGTGTTGGCCAATGCGATTCGTTCACTCTATGCCACAGGTTTGTTTGATGACATTCAGGCCAGTCGTGAAGCCGACACTTTAGTGTTTAAAGTGGTTGAGCGCCCAATCATTTCTAAGGTTGAATTTAAAGGCAATAAACTGATTCCAAAAGAAGCGTTGGAAGATGGTTTAAAGAAAATGGGTGTGGCTGAAGGTGAAGTACTGAAAAAGTCAGCACTACAAACTTTAGAATCTGAGCTTGAACAGCAGTATATGCAGCAAGGTCGTTATGATGCAGATGTACGCGTCATTACCACAGCACGCCCAAATAACCGTGTAGATTTAACCGTAGAATTTGTTGAAGGCAAAGCCGCCAAAGTGGTAGATATCAACATCATTGGCAATACGGTATTTAAAGATAGCGATATTAAGCAGGCGTTTGCTGTTAAAGAAAGTAGCTGGAGTTCGATTGTTACCCGTAATGACCGTTATGCACGCGAAAAAATGGCAGCAAGCTTGGAAGCATTACGTGCGTTATATCTGAATAAAGGTTATATCAACTTCAATATCACTAACTCTAGCTTGAATTTGAGCGAAGACAAAAAGCATATTTTTGTTGAAGTTTCGGTGGATGAAGGTGAGCAATTCAAGTTTGGCGAAAGCAAGTTCTTGGGCGATGCTTTATACAAACCAGAAGAACTTACGGCACTGCAAATTTATAAAGATGGTGAAACCTATTCACAAGAAAAAGTGAATGCGGTGAAACAATTGTTGCTGCGTAAATATGGTAATGCAGGCTATTACTATGCAGAAGTGAATATTGTGCCGCAAATTGACAAAGAAACTAAACTGGTCGATTTAAACTACTACATTAATCCAGGTCAGCAAGTTACAGTGCGTCGTATTAACTTCGCAGGTAACAGTAAAACTGCCGATGAAGTGCTACGTCGTGAAATGCGTCAAATGGAAGGCGCATTGGCAAGCAATGAAAAAATTGACTTGTCTAAAGTTCGTTTAGAACGTACAGGTTTCTTTAAAACCGTCGATGTTAAGCCAGTACGTATTCCTAATGTGCCAGACCAAATTGACTTAAATGTTAATGTAGAAGAACAGCACTCAGGTACCAGTACTTTAGCGGTAGGTTTCTCGCAAAGCGGTGGTGTGACGTTCCAAGCTGGTTTAAGCCAAACTAACTTCTTAGGTACGGGTAATTCGGTTTCGATTGATTTATCACGTTCTGAAACACAAGATTACTATAACCTGAGTGTGACTGATCCATACTTCACGATTGATGGTGTGCGTCGTGGTTACAACATGTACTACCGTAAAACCAAGTTAGATGATAACTATAACGTTAACAACTATGTGACTGACAGTTTAGGTGGTGGAATTAACTTCGGTTACCCAATTGATGAAAACCAAAGCATTAGTGCAGGTTTAAACATTGATCAGACCGAAGTAACCACAGGTCCTTATGTTTCAACTTATGTCGCAGACTATTTAGAGCGCCATGGGGGTAAAGAAACCAAAAGTGACGAATATTGTCCAGATGATTTAGTCCCTATTAAAGATGCAAATGGTGATGTAGTAGGGTATGAGCCTTGTGCAAATCCAATTCCTTACGGCAAAGAATTTAAAGGTGATTTCCTTACGTATAACCTAAATTTAGGTTGGTCATACAACACTTTAAATCGTCCGATTTTCCCAACCAATGGTATGTCGCATCGTGTTAATGCTGAAATTGCTTTACCCGGTAGTGATGTGGAATTCCAAAAAGTGACCTATGATGCACAGGCTTATATGCCATTAGGTCATGATTTTGTCTTACGTGGCTACGGTAAGTTAGGTTTTGGTAATGACTTACCGTTCTATAAGAACTTCTATGCAGGTGGTTATGGTTCAGTACGTGGTTATGACAACAGCACCTTAGGCCCGAAATATCCAGGTGTTTATTTCTCTGATACAAGTCAAACGGATCGCTCACCTGAAGAAGTTGGTGGTAATGCTCTAGTACAGTTCGGTACAGAATTGGCTCTACCAGTGCCATTTAAAGGAGATTGGACGCGTCAAGTCCGTCCAGTAATTTTTGCAGAAGGCGCACAAGTTTTTGATACTCAGTGTAATGTTTCTGATTCAAATATTTTTGTGAATGGTGCTTCTGTGAATGCCAAGCAATATTGTAAAGACAACTACGGCTTTGACTTCGGTGAAATGCGTTATAGCGTGGGTGTAGGCTTTACTTGGATCACCATGATTGGTCCATTGTCACTCAGCTATGCGTATCCGTTGAATGATAAACAAGGCGATGATACTAAAAATATTCAATTCGAAATTGGTCGTACTTTCTAAGTACGACTCGTGTTGGATTGTTTAAACACAGGATGTAGCATATGAAAAAAACAATATTGAGTTTGGCATTGTTGGGTTTATCTACAATGGCAGCAGTAGCACATGCTGCAGGCTATGGTGTAGTAAGTTTAGAGCGTGTTGTAGAAAATAGCAGTTATCTCAAACAGCAAAATTTAGCTTTGCAGCAGTCGGTCAAACCACAAACCACTAAGCTTGAACAGCTGACAAAAGAGTTGGAAGCCATGCAGCAGCGAGCGCAGCAGGCTACGAATTTGTCAGATACTGAAAAGCAAAAAATGAATACACAGTTTCAAGCGAAATTGAAAGAATTTAATGGTTTGCAACAAGTGGTACAAACCCGTGTTCAGTCAGAATTGCACAAAATTAACGATGGTTTTGAAACTCGTTTAAAGCAAGTTGCTGAACAATTGCGTAAAGAAAATGGTTTAGATGTAGTTTTGAATAAAAACTCGGCACTTGCCTATGACCCGAAGTATGATTTAACTGATAAAATGATCCAAAAGGTCAACGCACTTAAATAATCAATGAGTTCCCAACATTATCGCTTAGAAGAAATTGCTGGTTTAGTTCAAGGTCAATACATTGGACAAGCCGATTTACGTTTGCAAGGTTTGGCAAGCCTTGAGTCTGCTCAGGCGCATCAACTTGCATTCGTGAATGGCGATAAATATTTAGCGCAAGCACGTAGCTCCCAAGCGGGAGCTTTAATTGTGACCGCTTCACTACAAGCCGAGTTAGACAATCATCACAACTTTATTGTGGTCGATAATCCATATTTGGCTTTTGCAATTTTGACTCATGTATTTGAGCGCAAGCATACGCAACGTGGTATAGAAAGCACAGCTCAAATCCATCCATCAGCCATCATCGCCGATAGTGCCTATATTGGTCATTACGTCGTAATTGGTGAAAATTGTGTGGTGGGTGACAATACGATTGTGCAATCGCACTGTAAAATTGATGACTTTGTCGAAATTGGTCAACAGTGTTTTATTGATTCACACGTGACTTTGACAGGTGCAGCCAAGCTTGGACATCGTGTGCGCATACACGCCAATACTGTAATTGGCAGTGAAGGCTTTGGCTTTGCACCTTATCAAGGCAAATGGCATCGTATTGCACAGTTGGGTTCGGTGATTATTGGCAATGACGTTCGTATTGGCTCGAATTGCAGCGTAGATCGCGGTGCACTAAATGATACAATTTTGGAAGATGGTGTCATTATTGATAACCTTGTGCAAATCGCACATAACGTCAAATTAGGTGCTCATACGGCCATTGCAGCAAAAACTGCCGTGGCTGGAAGTGTGACAATTGGCAAAAACTGTATCATTGGTGGTGGAAGTGCAATTTCAGGGCACTTAAATATTGCTGATAATGTGACTTTGACAGGAATGTCAATGGTCACAAATAATATTTCTGAATCAGGAAAATATTCGTCAGGTATAGGCTTGTTTGAAAATCAAAAGTGGAAACGTACTGTTGTGCGCCTCAGACAATTAGCAGATGTGCCATTGACCCAATTGGTGAAAAGACTTGATGATATGCAATCTCAAATTGAGTCCCTTGAATCAACTTTTAAATTGCGTAAATAATTATGATGACTGAGTCGAATTCTAGCACCTTCACTAAACCTGAATTGCCAATGCACATTCAAACCATTCGTGAATATTTACCCCATCGCTATCCGTTTTTATTGGTAGACCGCATTGTAGAAGTCACTGATAACGGTATCGTGGGTTATAAAAACGTATCTATCAATGAAGAATTCTTGCAAGGACACTTCCCGAATTATCCGATCATGCCGGGTGTTTTAATCGTTGAAGCTATGGCACAAGTGTCGGGTATTTTAGGTTTTATCATGAATAATGAGAAACCGAGCGCAGGTTCTTTGTTCCTTTTTGCAGGCGCAGAAAAAGTTCGATTTAAAAAACAAGTCGTTGCAGGCGATCAACTTGTATTAAAATCTGAATTAGTTATGCAAAAACGAGGCATTTACAAATATAATTGTATCGCCACCGTTGATGGCGTCGTCGCAGCAACCGCGGAAATTATGGTTTCGCATCAGAAAACAGAGCAAGCATGAGCAATAACCCACTCATTCACCCAACCGCTATTATTGACTCATCTGCAGTAATCGCTTCAGATGTCACGATTGGTCCATACTGTATTATTGGCCCAAATGTAACGATTGGTGAGGGTACAAAACTTCATTCGCATGTGGTGATTGGTGGTTACACCCGTATTGGTCAGCACAATGAAATTTTCCAGTTCGCCAGCGTAGGTGAGGTCTGTCAGGACTTAAAATATGCAGGTGAGGAAACTTGGCTAGAAATTGGTGATCACAACAAAATTCGTGAACACTGCAGTTTGCATCGTGGTACGGTGCAAGACAATAGCCTGACCAAAATTGGTAGTCACAACTTACTTATGGTCAATACGCATATCGCACATGACTGTATGGTGGGTGATCACAATATTTTTGCCAATAACGTGGGTGTGGCAGGTCATGTGCATGTTGGGGATTATGTGGTTGTCGGTGGAAACTCTGGTATTCACCAATTCTGTAAAATTGACTCTTATAGCATGATTGGTGGTGCATCGCTCATTCTTAAAGATGTGCCTGCGTATGTCATGGTTTCTGGTAATCCTGCACATGCATTTGCAATGAATGTGGAAGGAATGCGTCGTAAAGGCTGGTCGAAGGATGTGATTCAAGGTCTTCGTGAAGCCTTTAAACTCATTTACAAATCTGGATTAACCACTGAGCAAGCCATTCAGCAAATTCGCATTGATATTTTGCCAAATGTGGCAGAAGCGCAGCGTTTAATTGATTCTTTAGAGCAATCTGAACGTGGTATTGTGCGTTAAGCTTTGAGTTTGTCGAATGCGGCAAGCTTCAGAATATTAAAAGACATCCTCGGATGTCTTTTTTATTGGCTTATTTAAAGAATCTTGCTTCTTCAGACTTTGGGTATTGGCTCAGAATTTTACTTTTGTATTGCGCTGCCAAAGCAGGTTTGTGATCTACATCTTGCGCAATACTATATAAACGATATAGGGCACTTGATGCTTTTGCAGATTGAGGGTACTTGGTTGCCACAATTTCAAAATTCTTTTTGGCTTCGCTGTAATTGGTCGGTTCAATCGCTAAATTAAACTCAGCTAACCAAAAATAAGCATTGCTGATATACACACTGTTTGGGTGGTTTTTAATAAAGTTTTGCATGGGTGCAATGGCTTTTTTAGCACCACCTTGTTTATAGGCATCCAATGCAACAGTATAGGCTGCTTTTTCTAGCTCAATATTGGTATTTAAACCTTGAGCTGTTGGGCTAACATGCGTTGTATTTTGCGCAGATTGCGGGGCATTGCTATTTAACTGGTTGTTGCTGGTGACTGGGTGCAGTATCTTTTTGGTTATCCTCCTCAGCGGCAGGAGCAGATTCAGGGTCTATTTTTTGTTGGAGCAGTTCTAGACGTTGATCTAAATCGGTATAGCGATTTTGCAATTCATGTTTGAGCTGCGCAATTTCATTGTCTTGTTCTTCAATTTTGCCACGTAACTGGCGGATGTCATTTTCAAGTTGCTGATTTTTTTGCATCAACTGCCAATTGATATTGGTGGGTACATTAGCAGTTGCCATATTACTCGTTGCAATCGCAGGGCTATTGGCATAGCCAGCACTGCTTTGGCTGAGGTTGTGGCTTTCAATTGGAATATTGGCAAATACAGACGTTGAGCACAGTAGGGCAAGAGCACAAAGTGCATGCTTTTTTAGCATAATTGAATATCCATCTTAATCTTGTATAAGTGAGTCCTTGTAAGCGTATTGGACTCAACCTGTTGATTTAGTCATTTTCCACATTTAAAACGTCCGCGCGTGGAATTGCAATAAGCTTTTACAAACTTATCATCAATCTCAGCGCAATATGGGTAAATCTAGGATTTAAATCTCAAAATAATTTTATGATGGTTTAGTTAGACTAAGTTTTGAATTTTAAGTGAGGTTATTCTATAAATGTCTTCAATTGTTTTTAAAATAATCAATTGGATAGCATTATAAAAGGAAATACAGAACAACGCTTGCAAGTTTGTTAAAAATCTCTATACTCTGTTTTTGCAATGGTAGCCCTGCTGGTTACTTCGCAATTGTACTCTACGAACCCCGTCAGGACCGGAAGGTAGCAGCGGTAGTGGAACTATGATGTGCCGAAGGCTTGCTGGTAGGGTTGCCACCAGTTTTGAAATAATAATTTTATTTATCTTCTACTTATTTTGATCTTATATCCACTATTTTAAAAATCCTGCTCTTTCCTACGAATTGCTTTCATAATCGCATCCATATCAAAGCCCCGATACTGTAAAAAACGAATTTGTTTGGCTTTAAGTTTTGGCTCGTTTGCGACTTCTGTGCCGAATTTTTTCACTTTCAGTTGATAGGCTTGTTCTGTCCAATCAGTTTCTTTAAGTTCTTCTGAAATTAAACTGCTATCCACTTTTTTGTTTTTAAGAGCCATTTTAATACGATTTGGCCCTTTACCTTGCCGCTTTTGGCTAGCCAGTAACATTTCTGCTAGGCGTTGATCACTCTGATAATTTTCACGTGCCAATTCATTGACTAACTCAATCACTTCATCACGGTTTTCTGCATATAAAGCCAGTTTTTCAATTAAGTCATTTTTAGAATATTCTTTACGCGTTAAGACAGCAAAGGCGTAGCTGCGTAGACGAGAACCTGTTAGTCCTGGGCGTTTGTTTTGCTGTTCGTCTTGGTCTTCATTGTGATTGTGTTCTTGATCATCAATGGCTTCCGTATGAGCAGGGTATTGTTTATTAATGTTAGGCGCAGAATTTGAGGCAAAATGCAGGGCAGACGTTGTTTCGGAATATATCTGCTCAGTTCGGCTACATGATTGCTCATCTTCGCCAAATTGTTGTTTTAGCGCAGCGTAATCAATCAGTTTGGGGAATTTGTCTTCAGGCATGGTAATGCTTCCATATACAATAAAACGCTCCGTAGAGCGTTCTATTTAATTCAGTTTGTTGTGTTCATATTAGCGTATGCTTAAACATCAAGTAAGTCGAATTCTTCTTCGTCTTTATCTTCTACAGGTGCTGCTTGACCTGTCGTGAGCAGTTGTTCACGAATAATCGCTTCGATGCCTTTAGCAAGCTCTGGATGTTCTTCAAGGTGGCGAATGGTGTTGTTTTTACCTTGACCAATTTTATCGCCTTGATAAGAATACCAAGCACCTGCTTTTTGCACGATATTTTGTTGAACAGCCAAATCGACCAGCTCGCCCAAATGGTTAACGCCTTTACCGTAAAGAATCTGGAACAATGCTTCTTTAAATGGAGGCGCCATTTTGTTTTTCACAACTTTGACTTTGGTTTCAGAACCAATAATCTCGTCGCCTTCTTTCACCTGACCTACACGGCGAATATCTAAACGAACAGAAGCATAGAACTTCAATGCGTTACCGCCAGTTGTGGTTTCTGGGCTACCAAACATTACACCAATTTTCATACGAATTTGGTTAATGAAGATCACCATACAGTTCGAACGTTTGGCATTACCTGTGATTTTACGCAAGGCTTGGCTCATTAAGCGCGCTTGTAAGCCCATGTGTGAATCACCCATTTCACCCTCAATCTCGGCGCGAGGGGTTAAGGCAGCCACGGAGTCGACCACAATCATGTCGATTGCGCCAGAGCGTACCAACATATCGGCAATTTCAAGAGCTTGTTCACCGTTGTCTGGTTGCGATACTAAAAGATTGTCAATATCTACACCAAGTTTACGTGCATATTGAGGATCAAGCGCGTGTTCGGCATCAATAAAGGCACAAGTTCCACCAGCTTTTTGACATTCTGCAATGGCTTGCAAGGTCATAGTCGTTTTACCTGATGATTCAGGGCCGTAAATTTCAATGATACGACCTTTAGGTAAGCCACCAATACCCAATGCAATATCTAGGGTCAATGAGCCTGTAGATACGGCTTCTACCGCTTGCACAGTGTTGTCACCAAGACGCATGACTGTGTTCTTACCAAATTGTTTTTCAATCTGGCTTAACGCAGCGTTTAACGCCTTGCTTTTATTCTCATCCATCTTACAACCTCAATACGATGTCACGAAACAATATACTCAAGTGGATGCATTTACTTAAATCTTTTCCACATGCAATATAGTGACAGAATTTGTCCTGTAGTTCTATTTATATCACGGGCTGTGCGACAGCCTGTGACGCTCTATTTAATCATCATTATATGACCAAAATTGGTCAAATTGCTGATCATTCTCTTGTTTAAATTTGCTGATGTCACGACGGTCTTTTTTACTTGGTCGATGATCAGGTCGTGCTAGATTATGCAACTTTCTTTGGGTCGCAATCAATTCCCTGCGTGCAATACTCACTTCAGTTTCTTCATAAAGTTGCTGAGCGACAGGGGCAGGGCCGCGTACGCCGGATAATGCCTTGACCAATACGGTTTTCTTATCAAAACCTTGTTGAATGGTCAGCTCAGTTCCCACACGAATTTCTTTGGAAACTTTAACGCGCTCGCCATTGTGATGTACTTTGCCGCCTTCAATGGCAGCTTTTGCAATAGAGCGGGTCTTGAAAAAACGTGCAGCCCATAGCCATTTATCAATTCGGATCGTTTCAATGGCTTCGTGGGACGAAGTTTTAGGCATATTTTTGAGTGTCCTCAAATTGTTCTAAGATAGGAATTAAATCAGTTAATTGGTGCAACATAGGGTAATTACAAGTCTGACGCGCAGGTTTTGCTGAGGATGGCTGGGCAATACTATATAAGTGTCCAATCCCAAAGGCTTTAGCACCATTAAGCACCTTTTCGGTGTCATCTATAAAATAGCAATCTTCAGGATTAAATGCATGTTGTTGTTGCAATGTTTGCCAAAATTCAACGCGCTCTTTGGCATAACCAATACTTTCAGAACTAACAATCACTTCAAAATACTTTGCTAAACCTGTATGTGCTAATTTAAAGTCTAAACCTGCACAATCGGCATTGGTGGTGAGCCAAATGTGATAGCCATTATTTTTTAAATATTCCAGTAATTCAATAGCTTGTGGACGCAGCATGACTTGATCTTTATATTCAAGTTGCATCGCAAGCATATCTACACCCACTTTAGCCGTCCAAAAACGTGAGGAATACCACTCTAAGGTGTGGCTATGCGCTTGATAAAAATCGTATAAAATTTCTTTGCTGCGCTCTAAAGAACAGGCGTGTAATTCTGCATAGCGAATAGGCAGTTGTTCATTCCAAATAAAATCATCATAAGCGAGATCTAACAGCGTTCCGTCCATGTCAAACATGATGATATTTTTGTGCATTTAGACATCCTAAACCATAAAGCAATTGCCAAAAGGCAAATAAAACTGGCTCATTTAAACATGCTTGAGGCATAACTCAAAATGCTGTCTGATTATTCGCCAAATTGTGCTAGGCTAAATAAATAAGCACTGTACATGCGTTGCATATAAATTAGGTGAGATGGGGCAGTTGTAAAAAGTAACTGTAGCGTTCACAAAAACAATTTTTTTGACATATTTCTGTATTTGTTTGTCTGTACAAGCATAGAAATTGAATGGTAAATTTTTTAAATTAGGGAGCTAGTAATGGCTGAACAACAGTATTTAGATTTAAAACACTTAGATAAACAACTCGATGAGTTTGAGAAAAAGAAGAAAAAAATTAAGAAAATGCGTATCGGCTATAAATTATTTGCGCATTTAATGGGCGATGAAAAATTCGCCCATCATGTTTCAGAGTCGGCATTAAACCCAGATAAACGTAGTTATCGTAAAGTCAAAATTAAAATCACCTCAGATGAGGGAGAGTTAACTTTTCTAGAAAAGGATTGATTAATTTTTTGATTTAAAATTCTAGTGATTTTGATTATGTATACAAATTTGTGTACCTTTAAATCTGGCCCGATTGATGCAGATCGGGCTTTTTTATACCTTAATTCGGCTTTGTTGCATAAATATGTAAGCATCTGATTTAAATAAATTTAATTTTGGATCAAAAAATAATCAAAACTTTTAAAATCATATAGTTATGAAATCTTTGTGCAACAAAGCCCCTTAATTCTATGAATGGTTCAACCTGAATTAGAATCCTTTTATAAGTCGAAATTTGATCATAAATGATCAGTAAAATTAGTATTGAAAGTCCCTTCTTTTACGCCATGTATTGCTCAGGATGAGGAATATATTCCGCAAGTGGATGAGGGGATTCTTATAAAAAACCTCTCCCTGAGGAGCATGCTCCGCAAGTCTCCTAAAAGGAAAGGGAATTTCCTTTGCAGTGATTCAAAAATGATTTAAGAAAGAATCTTTTTAAATAAAATGCATCAAGTTGTCATAATCTGCACTTAAGCTATTCAGCAAACTCAGTGAAATGTAATAGGTCGTGTTTAGTCTATTTCAGTATAAGTTCTGTGTATAAATGTGGCAAGGTGCGCTCAAATGTTACGCTTTAACTATCAAAAGAGGCATGAATATGACAGAACGATACCTGAGAATATTGACAATTTTTCATGATTAAATAAATTTAAAAGGAATTGTGATGTCTATTTTAGGAATTGCCATTACCACTATTTTGGGTTTATTGGGTATTGCTGCAATTATTATTGGTTTTTTTGGTGGTGAAACTTATTTGGTGATTGTGGGTATTTTATTATTGGTTAGTGGTGCACTCACTTTATCGATGTTTAAAAAAAGATTATCCAATCCATTTAAAGATTAATTAACTAAGCACTCAATAAATAAAAAACTCAAGTAAAAATGAATTGCCTTGACACATAAAGTCTTGATTTAGCATATCTAGCCACTAAATTTTATCTACGCATCAGCCGTAAATTTTATTACAATGTTTTTATGAAAGTAATGAAAAATTAGACCTTTAGATACAGTCTAAAAAGGATAGTTATGTTTATAAAAACAACAGCGCCAACGCATACTTTAATTTTACAGTTGCTGCCAATCATGCAGCAGGCGTGTGAAATTTTAAATCAGGAATTTCAAGATTATTGTTCAGGTGCTGCTTTTGATGTAGAAAAGAAAACCGATGATTCTCCTGTTACGCAAGCCGATTATCGAGTCAATTATTATTTAATGCAGGCTTTGGCAAAAATCTCCAATTTACCTATCTTGTCAGAAGAAGGTGAGCAAGACCAACGTCAGCAATGGCAGGAGTTTTGGTTGCTTGATCCTTTAGATGGCACGAAAGAGTTTTTACATCAACGTCCTGAATTTACCATTAATTTAAGTTTAATTTGTGGTGTGCAAACAACTTTTGCAGTACTTGCAGTACCAGGCGAGCAAACTATTTATTTTTGTCCTGAACAGGGTATGCCATTGAAATATCATATTTTAACTCAGCAATGGTATCTCTATCAGTCTGAACCCACGGTAACATCTTCAGTTCTAAAAATTGGATTAAGCCACAGTAGTCAAAAAAAATCACACTATGCAGACTATTTAAAAAGCTTGGCGCAGTTGACCAATTTTGAAGAACTAAAAGCAGGTAGTGCTTATAAATTCTGCATGATTTTGGAAGATCGTGTCGATATTTACCCACGTTTTCATCCGACTTCTGAGTGGGACACCAGTGCAGGACAATGTTTATTGGAACGAATAGGTGGTGGATTGGTCGATTTTCAGGGGCGGGCATTTTTATATAATCAGCGCGATACATTGTTAAATGGTGGTTTTATCGCCTATAAAAATACGCAGATGAAACAGATTGCCTTACAAGCACTTGGACTTATGGCGAAGTCAGATTGAGCAAAGTGCTGAACATGGTATAGTGTCAAGCAACCAAGTTAAAATTTTGGCTAGATCATGGCATTAGAACTACTCCCTGCAAGTATGCTTAAAGCAATTGATTTATTGCCTGATGCTCAGACGCCTGTGACTTTGTTTACCCGTCATTCTATTCGTGAAATTGTCGTTGGTCAGGGTTTGGCTGGCTATAATTTACAATTGACCGAACAAGGTCGCGATTTAGCCGAAGCATGGGGAGGCTACTTGGTTGGAAATACAGATCGGGTGATTCAACACTGTATTTCAAGTCCTATTCAGCGTTGTGTCGATACGGCTGCTTTAATGATTCGTGGGGCAGATGGCATTACCCTCGAACCCAATACCCATCACATTGAAATTATAGAACAAGGTTTATTGGTGGAACCAGGAAGCTTTGTACTTGATATCAAACAGGCAGGCCCATATTTTCAGAAACAGGGTGCTTTAGGCTTTATTAATAGTTTTGTGAATAATGCCTTGCCCGGCATGAAACATCCGATTCATGGTGTCGTGGATGTCCTTGAGCTGATTTATAACACCCATCCAACCAACCAATACGGACTGAGTTTGGCTGTGAGTCATGATACGATTTTAGCTGCAATTATCGCGGTGATTTCTGGACGTAATGAAGTCACGCAAGCCGATTGGCCAGACATGATGGAAGGTTTATTCGTTTGGTTTGAAGGTGATGAGTTTTTAGAATCCAAGCTAAAATGGATTTGGCGCGGTCAGATTCACACTTTAGATATCTCGCAATTTCGTCAGAAAGTTTAAGCAGAACATTGAACGCATATTCTAGTGCTATCCATTCAGTACGATAGAATACCGTCTGTCAGAAATTAAAAAAAATAATTCAAATTTTATTCTCTTTTTTTTCTTCATTTTATGCAGTTGTGAGCGCAAACTCGATCAAATATTGTCTATCAATCTGTATGCTGCTTTAAAAATTCGCTGATTTTTATAAAGAAAAATTAATAAAATTGTGTTGAAAATATAAAGCGATATGAAACTTGAGAATTGCATAATTTTATACATCTATTTAATATAAAAATACAAGCCATTGAAAAATATGTGTTTATTTTTATATTTTTTGTCATAAATTGACATTGGGGTGGAATAAATAATGAAAAGTGTGACTCGGTTTTCGCTTAGTCTATTAAGCGTATGTATATTATCATCCATGCTTGCTGCATGTGGTGGTGGTGGCGATGGGGATGCCGCTGGGAATTCAAATCAAGAAAATCCAATACCACCGGAAAATCCTCAGCAACCACCTGTGGGCAATGTGGCTAATCCTTATCCTGAACCTAAACAAGATGTCATCAATCAATCGGTACTCGGGTTTTATGATTACAACGCTAATTCTGAATCACGTGAAGTGCGTAATGATTTAGATGGTGATTTTCAGGCAATGATTCAATTTGCTCAAGGGCATGTGGTTGACCCGAATGGTAACGAGGTGAAAAAAATGCCACGTCTAACCGCAGAAAAAGAAGCATTATTATTGGTTACGCCAAATCAAGGCATGGACAATATCGACACTTTACAGCTTGAAGTGTATCAAAATGAGCGCTTGTTACGTCGTGTTGCTTTACTTGATCCAACCCAGATTCCTGCTTCAGACCAGAGCAATCAAGATGGTCGTGCCGAGGTACTGTATAGTAAGCGTGCGTGGTCGGCTAAATTAAATTGGGATGAAGTACGTCCCGGTTTAAAGCTGCGTTTGGTTGATTCTAAAAACCGTAGTGGTGCACTTGACGCAGAAAAAATTGATTTTGCAGCACCGGGTGAATTGGTACTCAACAATATTCGTATTGGTTTATTGACTGCGCCGCCGAAGTCTGGCGGGCATTATATGTTATTAGAGCCTGAAAAAGCGGGTACCGATTATTTCCAAACCATTCCTGCGGCGCAAATGACTGTGGCTAAATACGACGACATTCAGCTAGATCGGGTGATGGTCGCTAACGGTACGATTTATGATACCCAAAGTACGGGTGAAGGTGGTGTCTATTCGGGGGACATGCGGGAAAATACTGCAAAATCGACCTTTAGTGTAGGAATTAACTTGGCCAACTGGGGGGTGACCAGTGCCTCGATGTTGAGTCATCAACAGCCACAACTTACACAAACTGTAATTGCCCATCATGCACGAGGTAAATATACAAATGGTGATCAAACGCATGGTTTAAGTGGCGGTAATGGTATGTTGACCCTGTATGATTCTGTGGGCAACGAGTTTAGCCATGAAATTGGACATCATTATGGTCTTGGGCATTATCCGGGTTCACAAGGTGAAAATATGTTCTGGGCTGCACACCATGCAGACAGCGGTTAGGGCTATATTGCGTATCGTAATAAAATGCGTGGCAACTTGGCGTGGCATACTCGAAACTTGGGTGATGGCAAAAATGGTGTGCCTAACTTCCTGAAACAATATGCTTATGGTTGGGATGCGATGTCAGGTGGTGCAACCAACAGTAGCATTTCGCGTTATACCCATTACACGGGTTACAGTACCCATATTCGGATTCAACCCCACTTTGGGGCGCGACATGTTTGGGATGAAAGCTCACCAAGTGGTTATAAAATTTGGAATAAAGACACACGCCAAATGGAAGTGGTTTATCCAAAAGTACCAAGCTCCAATCAGGTTTGGTACAACAGTGCCGATGGATATTATTTAAAACCGCGCTTATTTGGTGTGCCTGTAATTACTATTATTGGCGGATATGATCCTGAAACTCAGCAAGGTGTGTTGTATCCTGCTGCACGCAGTAACTGGGGTAATGTTTATAATTTACCTGTGGCAAATCGTGCTGCTGAAAATGCCGCATGTTGGTTAGATGTTCAATATGCCAATCGTAATCAGAACGTGGCATTGGCACCTAACCGTATGACCAGCAATGCCAATAAACTGCATGTCAATTTAGCACTTGCTGAGCAGCCAAAACAGGTGAATTTATACTGTAAAAAAGCCAATCATGCCGAGAAGTTATTATCGACACTGAATATTCCGCAATATAGCGATAGTATTCAACCTGCGGTAAAAATTGGTCGTACACATGGCTATGAAGCTTTAAGAAAAGTTGAAATGCCTGCTTTTCAGAAGCAGTTGGAAGCGCAAGCCAGTCAAGCTGTGGTGGCTTTAAAACCTGCTGCACAACTATTGTATGATTCTTATGCAGATTATCGTCAAGAGCTAAGTGCAACTGCACAGCAACAATTACAGCGTTATGAACAACAGCAAAATACGATTTATCGTTTAAACCGCTGGATGAATGTTTATCGTGCCGATTTAGAAAAGACTAAGCCTGAAGCGGAAACAGCATTGCACAATTTTGTGGAGCGATTGGGTTTAGGCAATGAAAATATTGTGGCTGAAGCAACACTAATGAAAAACAGAAATAACTGTTTGAAAGTTGAAACTTTGGCGAGTGGTCAGAAAAATGCTTACATTAGTGGAGCAAGTGGCTGTACAGGCGATGCAACTGAGCAGTGGATTTATGATGGTTTGGGGCGTATTCACAGCAAAGCAGAAATGGATCAGTGCTTAACTAACAACGGCAATGTGGTCTCACTTGCAAGCTGCAGTACATCTAAAGACAGTCAGGTCTGGGAAATGCACACAGCTTCGGGAACGATTCGTCAGGGGAGTCAGTGTTTTGATTTAGAGCATGGCTACCTAAAAGAAAACCGCGCGCGTTTAATTCGTTATGGTTGCACAGGTGGTGCGAATCAGCAATGGACGCAATTAAAGGCTAATAACAGTTTGCAACTGGCTTATTTAAGTCCACAAAATTTACGACTGATGCTGAAATAATTCTTCGTCTGAATTATTCATCTTCATTAATTTAAAACACCTTTTGACCGGTTCAGGAGGTGTTTTTTATTTTATGGTGGCAGGTGTATTTGAAGTGATGTAATTGGCGTGCAGAAACTAAAGATTGCTTAATTTGATAAATTATCGAAACAGCAGGCACAAAAAAAGCCCTTAACGGGCTTCTTTTGTTTAACACTTAGTTAGAAGCTAAAGCTTTAACTTGAGCGTTTAAACGGCTCTTATGACGAGCTGCTTTGTTCTTATGGATGATGCCTTTATCAGCCATACGGTCAATTACTGGAACAGCTTTTTTGTAAGCTTCAGTAGCAACCGCATAATCACCTGCAGCAATAGCAGCGATTGTGCGTTTTAAATAAGTACGAACCATAGAACGTAAGCTTGCGTTGTGTTTACGTGCTTTAACGTTTTGACGAGCACGTTTTCTAGCTTGAGCAGAGTTTGCCACTCGTGCACTCCTTGAAATAGATTGGTCTGGGCGGGCTGCAATTACTTCCGAAAACCAACATCAGAAGAATTATCACCAGCCCGTAAACAAGTGCCATATTTTGATGAAACTAGACAGTTAAGTCAAGTCTTGACATGCTTTGACAACATTTTAGCTGCAGAAAAATCAGAAAGAAACAGGTAGATTAGCTTTAAGCCTCAGAGATTGTTTAAAAAATGACAAATTCTATTCAAAATGCAATTGTAATTGGTGCGAATGGTTTAGTTGGGCAGCAATTGGTCAAACAGCTTAATCAGCTGCCTGAATGTAAAAATATCACCGTTGTTTTGCGTAGACCTTGCTCGGAATTAAATCGCTTAGAAAAAGTCCAGACGTTACTCCTCGAAGACTTTTTATTGCTCAATGATGAAGATGTGAGCGGTTATAGTCATGCATTCAGTTGTTTAGGCACAACCTTAAAAAAGGCAGGCTCAAAGCAGGGATTTTATGCTGTGGACTATACCATCAATGCACATTTTGCCGAATTATTGCAGGCGAAGGGTACGCATTACATATTGGTCAGTGCTTTGGGAGCAGAAGCCAAATCAGCCGTATTTTATAATCGTGTCAAAGGTGAGCTAGAACAATATATTGAAAGTTTGGATTTAGACAAAGTATCAATTTTGCGTCCATCTTTATTATTGGGTGAGCGCAACGAACAACGGCGTTTAGAAGATTTAGGACAAAAGCTGTATCTTAAAATATCACGATTTATTCCCGATCATTTTACATATAAGCCAGTAAGTGCTACGCAAGTGGCTCATACTATGGTCGAGGCAGCGCAATCGCAAATTCATAAATTTCAAATTTATGATAATTTACAAATACAAAAAACCAAGTAAAAGGGGAACAACGTGTCTACAGTACCATTCGTAACTTGTGACTTATTAGATGACCATCCAGAACATGACCTTCAAGTGGTGATTCCATCTTTGGATGGTAAATTTTTCAAAAGTTACGGTGCACGTAAAACTTTTGGTGGTCAAATTGTGACTGTAAAATGCTTTGAAGATAACTCACGTGTAAAAGAGTTATTGGCAACCGATGGCACAGGCAAAGTTTTGGTGGTAGATGGTGGGGCATCTATGCGCTGTGCCTTAATGGGTGACTTGATTGCTGAATCCGCAGTGAAAAATCACTGGAATGGCGTGATCATTTACGGCTGTGTACGTGATGTCGATGCAATTGCAGCACTTGATTTAGGCGTACATGCTTTGGCTTCAATTCCACAAAAAAGTAACCGCAAAGGCGTGGGTGAAGTGGATGTGAGTTTGCATTTCGGACAAGTCACTTTTAATTCGGGCGATTATGTCTATGCTGATAACAACGGTATTATTGTGGCAAAAGAAAAGTTGGTCGATTTATAAGCGGTTTGATGGCGCAGTCATCAAATTGCTGAGCACATCACAAGGAAAACAAAATGGTGCATCATCAAATTAAAGTCATTCAGGCAGTGGCATCTATGCTTACCGAAGGTGGACGTGGAGTGAATGGGACAGCATTTCCCAAGCAACCCGAAAAAGCCTTAAAGTTATATGAGTTTGAAGGTTCACCATTTTGCCGTCGTGTACGCGAAGTCATGACCTTGTTAAATTTGGATTATGAGGTTTATCCATGCCCCAAAGGCGGCACAAAATATCGACCTTTGGTGAAACAACTGGGTGGTAAAACTCAGTTTCCATTTTTAATTGATGAAAATACAGGTGATCAGCTCTATGAATCACAGCAGATCATTCATCATTTATTCAAACATTATGGCAAAAGTGGAAAAACGCCAAAAAAATACGCGTATTTTCCTAAAATTCCTTATGTTGCACTTGCAGGCACGTTATTGAATGGTGCACGTGGTGTGTGGATTAACCAGAAAATTGTAGAGCGCGCTGCACCTGAACAACTGATTGAACTGTGGGGTTTTGAGGGAAGTCCTTATACACGTGTAGTACGTGGTGTATTGACTGAACTGGAGTTGCCATTCAAATTTCATAATGTAGCCAAAGAGCGTTGGCAAGATCAAGGCTTTGCAAAATTACGTTTAAAACCGGGTAAATATGTGCCACTGGCAGGTGGTAAGCGTGAGCAGGTATTAAAAGTTATGGGTGATAATATTCAAGTCCCATTTTTAATCGATCCAAATACCCAGACTCAGCTTTTTGAATCGGCCAAGATTGTGAAGTATTTACAGCAAACTTATGGCAAATAAGCTTTAAGTCATTTTTTGATTGTTATAAAAGCATCTTCAAGATGCTTTTTTGCATTTGGCAGGATGCAAAATATGCATTATTATAAATAGCCTAAGCAAAGTGGGGTTGAAACACTGACTTATAACATCAGGGGAGCATAAATCACCCTGATCAGTTGCATCTATTTTAGTGAAGCATTTAAACTCTGCAGCATTCACTTTGATTTCGCCAATTTATAGGTTCAAAATGTTCAGCAAACTTACAGGGTTGTTTAAAAATAAAGCCAATCTCGAAGAAATTGCCTATTTAGAAGCACAGAATATTCAATGGGATGCGGAACAAGGCTATATTGTCGATGGTATTTTGCTTAACGATGTTTTGGCAGAGCGTTTAAATTATTTATCCAACCGCCGTATGCAGCAGTTTGATGATTTGGCACAGCTGTATTCTACAGCTATGATTATCAATGAAAAAATTGATCTGGAAATTGCACAACAGCGTTTTAACACAATGCTTGGTAATACCGAAGAAAACTTACTGGAATTTAAAGCGATTGTTAAAAAATTGAATGATTATTATCGACAGTTTTTACGTGATCAAAAGTAAAGAGGCGTGTGTATCAAACTTTAAAGCTCGCTGTTTTATAAAATTTTGCAATTAAATACGCTGTAATGGTGGATGAAAAAAATTACGTAAAACCGTCAATTCATCGTGCTAGTATAAGCCCCATGTTGTTTAGACCCTAAAGCTATATACATGTTCCAACACGAAATTTCCCAACTCAATTTAGCACAACTGAAAGCTGGCGAAAAACGCTGGATTGGTAATCTACAAGGTTCTGCCGCAGCATTATTATTTAAAGAAATTGGTCAGCAGAATCAGCATTTATTTGTGATTGTCGCGCGCAATCAACAACATTTGGCGCAGTTAGAAAGCGAATTAGAATTTTACGGGGTAAAACCGACTATTTTCCCCGATTGGGAAATTTTGCCTTATGACCGCTTGTCACCGCATCAAGATATTGTGTCGGAGCGTTTGGCGATTTTATCCAATATGCCGCAGCAAGGTGTATTGTTGGTTTCGGCAACCACTTTGGCACAACGTGTTGCACCAACCTCATGGGTGTTAGGCGAGCATTTCGATATTCGTGTTGGGCAAAAGTTTGCTTTGGAACAACAAAAACAGCGTTTGGTACAAGCAGGCTATCATCTGGTCGATACAGTCTATGATCATGGTGAGTTTGCTGTGCGTGGCAGTATTATGGATATTTATGCTTCGGGACAGGAAGCACCCATCCGTATTGATTTATTTGATGATGAAGTTGAAACCTTAAAGTTTTTTGATCCAGAAACGCAGCGTACCACCCAAAGTTTGCAGAATTTTACGGTTTTACCCGCCAAAGAATTTCCATTAAAAGAAGGTCGTGCGATTTTCCGTGACCGCTATGCAGAAAGTTTCCCAACGGCAAACCCGAAAAAGAACCCTGTGTATCAGGATGTGTTAGAAGGCATTGCATCGCCTGGTTTAGAGTTTTATTTTCCGTTATTCTTCACTCAAGCACAGCTTGAAGGTCAAAATACATTACTTTCATACTTACCAAAGCATTGCATTGTCATTACAGATAAGGCGGTGGATGACTGTTTAACTCAATTTTGGAAAGATGTGCTGTATCGTTATGAGGACAGACGTCATAACATCGACCAGCCGATTTTGCCGCCTGAGCAATTATTCCTACAACCAAATCAATTATTAGAACAACTGAATCAATTTGGACGTGTGATTGCATCGCCCGAAGCTTTTGAGCAAAAAGCAGGTGTAGTGAACTTAAGCACACTTGTACCACCACGTTTGGCGGTTGATCCTAAACAAGAACAACCCTTTCATGCCGTTAAGCAATATATTGATGCGGCCAATCATCCTGTTTTATTGGTGGCAGAAAGTGCAGGTCGTCGTGAAACCTTAAAAGATGCGTTGCGTGCCGCTTTGGGTGAAATTCCACAAGTGGAGAGTTTTGAGGCATTTCAGCAGTCTTTACAAGCCATTGCGATTACCAATGCACCTTTAGATCGCGGCTTGGTCATTCAAGATCAATTGAGTGTAATCTCAGAAAATCAGTTGTATGAACATCGTGTGGTGCAGCGCCGTCGTAAACGTCAGCAGGAAGTTTCTGAAGAGTTTTTAATTCGCAGTTTGACCGAGTTAAGCATTGGTGCACCTGTGGTACATATTGATTATGGCGTAGGGCGTTATGCAGGTTTAATTACTTTAAATATTGATGAGCAAGAGCATGAGTTTTTACAACTTGATTATGCCGATGCTGCAAAAGTGTATGTACCTGTTACCAATTTGCATTTAATCAGCCGTTATAGCGGTGGTGATCCAGACCTTGCGCCTTTGCATAAATTAGGCACAGATGCATGGAATAAAGCCAAACGCAAAGCGTTGGAACAAATTCACGATGTGGCAGCAGAATTACTGCATATTCAGGCACGTCGTCAATCTAAACCGGGTTTTGCTTTTGAGTTGGATCATAGTCTTTATATGCAATTTGCCAGTGGCTTTGCTTATGAAGAAACCCTAGACCAAGCCAATGCAATTGAAGCGACTTTACATGACATGCAACTGGCAAAACCAATGGATCGTTTGGTCTGTGGTGATGTTGGTTTTGGTAAAACCGAAGTCGCCATGCGGGCTGCATTTGTCGCGGTACAGAATAATAAACAAGTCGCGGTATTGGTTCCGACCACATTGTTGGCACAACAGCATTATGAATCTTTTAAAGACCGTTTTGCCGACTGGCCTGTGCGTATTGAAGTCTTGTCGCGTTTTGGTTCAAGCAAATCTCATCAGAAAACCATTGAAGATTTAGCAGAAGGCAAAGTCGATATTGTGATTGGGACGCACAAAATTCTACAAGAAAATATTCAGTTCAAGCAATTAGGCTTGATGATTGTCGATGAAGAACATCGTTTTGGTGTACGTGACAAAGAACGTATTAAAGCGTTGCGTGCCGATGTTGATATGTTGACTTTAACCGCAACGCCAATTCCACGTACCTTAAATATGGCATTTAGTGGTATGCGCGATTTATCTATTATTGCCACACCGCCTGCACGCCGTTTAGCGGTGAAAACCTTTGTGCAAGAGCATACAGGCGATACGGTGAAAGAAGCCATTTTACGTGAATTGTTACGTGGTGGTCAGGTGTATTTCCTGCATAATGAAGTGGAAACCATTGAGCGTAGTGCTGAAACCATTCGTGAATTGGTACCAGAAGCGCGGGTTGCAGTTGCGCATGGGCAAATGCGCGAGCGTGAATTAGAGCAAGTCATGCAGCAGTTTTATCATAAAGAATATAACGTGTTGGTTTGCTCAACCATTATTGAAACAGGGATTGATGTTCCAAATGCCAATACCATTTTAATTGAACGTGCAGATAAACTCGGATTGGCGCAGTTGCACCAACTACGTGGTCGTGTTGGACGTTCGCATCACCAAGCTTATGCGTATTTGCTGGTACCTTCCATTAAGGGCTTAAAAGGCGATGCTGAAAAACGCTTGGATGCGATTCAGCGTGCCTCAACTTTGGGTGCAGGTTTTATGCTGGCAACCGAAGACTTGGAAATTCGTGGTGCGGGCGAATTACTGGGTGAGCAACAAAGCGGTTCAATGCAAGCTATTGGTTATAGCCTGTATATGGAAATGCTGGAAAAAGCCACCAAAGCCATTCAAAAAGGTAAAACCCCTAACTTCGATGCACCATTGTCTTTAACTGCAGAAATCAACCTGCACATGCCTGCTTTAATTCCAGATGATTATTTGGGCGATGTGCATCAGCGCTTATTGTTCTACAAACGCATTAGTAATACCGATACTCAAGAAAAGCTTGATCATATCCGTATGGAGTTGATTGACCGTTTTGGTATTCCACCACAAGCGGTGAAACAATTATTTGCTGTACATCAACTGCGTTTAAAAGCAGAGCAGTTGGGCATCACTAAAATTGATATTGGTACAAATGGCGGTCATATCGAATTTTCACCAGATACACCTGTGCAAGCCATGAGCATCATTCAAATGATGCAAAAACATCCGACCTATTTCCGTATGGATGGTGGACAGCGTTTAAAAGTGATGGTGATGTTGGAGGAAGCTGAAAAGCGGATTCAATTTATTGCCGATCTATTAAACAGCCTGCTAAAAACTTTGCACAGCTGAGTTTAAAAATGCAAATTGATCCAAATATCATATCGGTAAATTTATGAATATTTGCTAAGAAACCTCTGCTTCTATAATGAATATTATTCATGATGAATTTGGTTAAAATTGCACTTTATTTACATCGAAACATGATGGGAATCATACTCAGTTCACTAGGGATGTGATAGTATTACCCATCATTACAATTTGCGTCATTTATAAAGATATGTTTAGTTTGCATCCACAACTTGCTCAAGATACTTTTTTTGTAGGCGACTTTCCTCTGTCAACATGTCGTTTAATGAATGATATGCAATTCCCTTGGTTAATTCTAATTCCACGTGTGCCAGGGGTTACAGAACTATACGAATTAAGCCAGGCAGACCAAGAACAATTTTTACGTGAATCTAGCTGGTTATCTAGCCAATTATCACGTGTATTCCGTGCCGATAAAATGAATGTGGCGGCTTTAGGTAATATGGTTCCACAATTGCATTTTCATCACGTCGTGCGTTATCAAAATGATGTGGCTTGGCCTAAACCAGTTTGGGGTACGCCAGCTGTACCATACAGCAATGAAGTTTTGGCTCACATGCGTCAAACCTTGATGCTTGCTCTGCGTGGTCAAGGCGATATGCCATTTGACTGGCGAATGGATTAATTGAAATGAATTGCCACGCAGGATGCGTGGCTTTTTAATCCTAGATTGGAGTAGGCCGCGGTGTTCATGTACAATTGGATGGAAAGAGATCCCAAACAATTCGAATTTCTGCATCGTTTAGTCGGGTATGCAAGTTTATCCCTGATTATGGTGGTCTATCACTACACCTACGCCGATACCAATTATCAAATTTACCTTCCGTTTTTTCTTACTTTTTTATTACTGATAATTCCTAAATTTTCGCGTTGGCTGCAATATAAATATAGTCATCAAGCCAAGCGTAATATCCTGTTTATTATTGATATTGTGGTAGTCGCAGTATGTTTGTCTGCGGTACATCTGAATTTGGTACTTACTTTTGCCGCTTTATTTGCGCTGCTATATACCGCCATTTATATTAAAGTTTCTTTCTTTTTGGTGGCATTGGCATCCTTATTGGCGGTCACAGTTTTTTATTTTTGTAATATTTTTATTTTTGGTTTTAACGAATATTTTGAACAAAGCAGTACCGAACTTACGATTTTAGCCTTTTTATGTATGATCTTTTACTTTGGCATGGGCAGTGCCTATCAGGCACGTCGTATCCGCTATACCACGGCAAAGAAAGACCATTACTACACACAAATGAACCGCTATATGGAATTTGCGAATCAGCTTAGTCGCTATGCACCTTTGCAGTTGTGGCAATCGATTATGAAAGGTGAGTCGGAAGCGAAAATTGAATATAAACGTAAAAAAATGACGATTTTCTTTTCTGATATTCAAGGCTTTACTGAACTTTCTGAAACACTAATTCCAGATGATTTAGCATTCCTGCTCAATGATTATTTAAGCCACATGACCGAAATTGCCAAGCAATATGAAGCGACGGTGGATAAGTTTATGGGTGATGCGATTTTAATTTTCTTTGGTGATCCAAATACGCAAGGTGTTGAACAAGATGCTAAAACTTGTGTAGAGATGGCTATTGCGATGCGTCAGCAAATGAAATTGTTACGCGAACGTTGGGTCAAAATGGGCTATCCGCCTTTACATATTCGTATGGGTATCAGTACAGGATATTGCCACGTTGGGAACTACGGTGCAGCACATCGGATGGCATATACCATTGTTGGGCGTGATGCTAACTTAGCTGCGCGTTTGCAAAGTGCGGCCGAAGTTGATGAAATTTTACTTTCAGATGACACTTATAAACTGATTAAAAATGATTATTTGTGTGCTCCGAAAGCACCGATCTTTTTAAAGGGGATTCAAGGTCCTGTAAAAACTTGGCAAGTGATGGAAAAATATGCGGCCAGCAAGTCGGATTATCAGCGTTGGTTTGACTACGAATATAAAGGTTTTCATTTGTTGCTTAATTTGGATGAAGTGCAGAATTTTGAATATCCTGAGCTAATTACCGTATTAGAAAAAATGATTAAAAGAATTCAAACGCAGCAAAAGCTGACCAACTCACAGGGCATTGTAAAACTTAATCTTGAAGATGAAGTGATTGAACATCCACCTGTTGAAGAAATTGCCAAAACTCATATTCCTGAAAAACACTAAAATTTTTCTTATAATGTAGATCTCGTTTAACTTTTAAATCCTCAAAAATTTTAAATCTAAAGTTGTGCAATAAAAAAACTGCGCCGTAGCGCAGTTTTTTAGAATTAGCATCATTTTATGATTAATGATTTTCTGAAGCATGGTTAATGGTGTATTTTGGAATTTCGACTTCCAAGTCTTCATTGACCACTTTAACCTGACAAGATAAGCGTGAATCAGGCTCTAAACCCCAAGCACGGTCTAATAAGTCAGCTTCAACATCATCCATTTCTTCTAGGCTGTCAAAGCCTTTACGAACAACAACGTGGCAAGTGGTACATGCACAAGACATATCGCAAGCATGTTCAATTTTAATGCCATTTTCAAGTAAGCTTTCGCATAAGTTGGCATTTTGTTCGACTTCAAACTCAGCACCTTCTGGGCAGAATTGCGCATGTGGAAGTACTTTAATACGTGGCATAATCTTTACCTTAAATTAGTTTGAGTTTGACCAGTCGTCGAGTTTAGTGCCTTTAAGTGCTGCATCAATATGTTGATTCATACGAATTGCAGCAAAAGCATCACTGTGTATTTTAAGCTGTTCAACAGCATGTTCAATGGCTTTAATGTCTTGTCCAGTCAATTCGGCTTCCAACTGCGCTTTGGCAGTATTTAAAGCTTCTAATTGTTCTGGGCTTAATAGTTGTGCATCTACTTTTAAGGCTTGTTGTAAAGCTTCAAGTTCACGTTGTGCTTCAACTTTGGTTTCATGCAAATGACGCAATTGCTTGTCTTCTTCTGCATATTTGAAACCATCTAGCAGCAAACGCTCGGTATCTGCTTCAGATAAACCATAAGATGGCTTGATGTCGATATTTGCAGTCACACCAGAAGTGGTTTCTTTAGCAGAAACACTGAGCAAGCCATCAGCATCGACTTGGAACGTAACTTCAATGCGTGCCTGACCAGCAGTCATTGGTGGAATACCGTGTAGCACAAAACGACCTAAGCTACGACAATGTTCTACCAAATCACGCTCACCTTGTACCACATGAATCAACATGGCAGTTTGGCCATCTTGATAAGTGGTAAATTCTTGGCGACGTGCTACAGGAATTGCAGTATTGCGTGAAATTAAGCGTTCCACCAAACCGCCCATGGTTTCTAAACCCAAAGACAGTGGGGTAACGTCTAATAGCAACGAACCATCTTTGCTGTTACCAATTAGTTGATTGGCGGTAATTGATGCACCAATTGCAACCACTTCATCTGGGTTAATTGTGCATAATGGTTCTTGATTAAATACTTCACGAACAGTTTTTTGCACGGCATAAGAACGTGTTGAACCACCAACTAAAACTACATTTTGAATGTCATCTAGGTCAAGTTTGGCATCGCGTAATACACGTTTGCATACACTAATGGTTTTATCTAAAGCAACCTGAATAATACTTTCAAAGTTTGCGCGGTCTAATTGCAGCGTGTGCTCTAACAGTTTTAATTCAACACTTTCTGCATTGCTGAGCGCTTCTTTGGCTTTACGTGCAGACACAATAAAGTGTGCATATTCTGCATCATCTAAACTTTCAATATTCAGCTGTTTTTTTGCCCATTTTACAATCAGACGATCTAAGTCATCACCACCTAAAGCAGTGTGGCCGCCTGTGGCTAAAACTTCAAAAACACCTTGAGAGAAACGTAAAATAGAAACGTCAAACGTACCACCGCCCAAGTCGTAAATCACATAGTTACGGTCTTGAGCCAAGTTGGTGTCTTGATCTAAACCGTAGGCAACCGCTGCTGCAGTCGGTTCATTCAATAAACGCAATACTTTTAAACCTGCAAGCTCGGCAGCGTCACGTGTGGCTTGGCGTTGAGCTTCATCAAAATAAGCAGGAACAGTAATCACTGCACCATTTACAGGGTTTTGTAAGCTGGCTTCTGCGCGGTCTTTGAGTTGTTTAAGTAATTCTGCCGAAATTTCAACAGGTGTTTTACGGCCTTGAGCTGTTTCAAAAGCAGGCATTTGATTGTCTTCACCCACTAACGTGTATGGATGTTGAAATTTAATGTCCGCTTTAGAACGACCCATAAAACGCTTGACTGAAACAATCGTGTTTTTAGGGTCTGTAGTAATAAATGGCGCAGCAGCATTGCCATAATGTGTATTTTGCTCTGCATAATGGACGATAGAAGGCAGTAGCACGCGACCTTGCTCATCATGCAAGACTTTGGCTTTACCAGAAAGAACTGTGGCAACCAATGAATGAGTGGTGCCTAAGTCAATGCCAATCGCAATGCGATGTTCATGCGGTGCACTTGATTGACCTGGTTCTGCAATTTGCAAGAGCGCCATTATGTAAAATCCTTTGCCCGTTAAATATTAAAATACAAACTAAAATTAAAAATCATCGTCTAAATCAAAACTGTCATCATCAAGGAAACGATCTTCAGCTTTGTCTAGGTCAGCCATAACTTTCATGAAAAAGCGTAATTTACGCACAGTGTCACGCGCTTCTGCCCAATCTTCTTCGGCATAGTCAATTTTAAATTCACGGACTAAGCCATCAACCCATTGTTGTACTTCAACCTTTAATGACTGTAAGTCATCGGCACAGTTGGCATCATCCAATTGCTCACGAATTTCCAAGGCATCTTGTAAAAATTCAAAGTCATGGATGGATTGATCGAGATGATAATCTTGCTTTTTCAATGAGAGTAAATATGCAGCACGACTGTCTACCGCAGAGAGTTGTTTAAACGCCTGATTAATTTTACTAGATTTAATCAAGGCTTGATCTTTGTCTTCGGCTTTGTCGGGGTGATATTGCTGCTGTAGCTTTAAAAATTCAGCTTTTAAAGTAGCGAAATCAATATCGAGTGCAACAGGAAGATTAAACAACTCAAAATGATTCATGGGAGATGGAATCCGCGATTAGTGTGCAAAATTGGCTGCATAAATGCAATTAAAACAGTGTATTGTACACTGTTTTAAGCTAAAAAGAGGGAGGTGGCGTTATACCGTGAACGATTCACCGCAGCCACATTCACCTTTTTTATTGGGGTTGTTAAACTCGAAACCTTCGTTTAAACCATTTTTGACATAGTCCATTTCCATGCCATCTAGGTAAACTAGGCTTTTCGGATCAACGAAAACTTTAACACCAAACTGTTCAAACATTTGGTCGTGCGTATCGACTTCATCTACAAATTCGAGTACATAAGCCAAACCAGAACAGCCTGAAGTTTTCACACCAACGCGAATACCTTGACCCTTACCGCGATTCTTTAAGTAATTGCTGATATGAGTTGCAGCATTTTCAGTTAAATTGATCATGAAAACTCCGTTTGTTTTTCCACAAAACTTAGCAAATTAAGCTTTGGTCTTTTTGCTGCGATAGTCTTCTACAGCAGCTTTAATTGCATCTTCTGCCAATACAGAGCAGTGTACTTTCACTGGTGGAAGGGCAAGTTCGGTAGCAATATCAATGTTCTTGATCGCTTGTGCTTCATCTAAAGTTTTACCTTTAAGCCACTCAGTAACCAAAGAACTTGAAGCAATGGCAGAACCACAACCATAAGTTTTGAAACGTGCTTCTTCAATCACGCCTTCGTCATTCACTTGAATTTGCAGACGCATTACATCGCCACATGCAGGTGCGCCCACCATACCTGTACCAACGTTTTCAGCATTTTTGTCTAAAACGCCAACATTACGAGGGTTTTCGTAATGATCAATTACTTTATCGCTATAAGCCATGTCGCTTCTCCAAACCTCGGGGTCAGCCTTAATATAAATATGGGGGTGAAATTACCTTTATCAATCTAATGGCTTCCTGTCAAAGCCATTAGATTTGGGATGAATTAGTGTTCAGTCCATTCTACTTTAGAAAGGTCAATCCCTTCTTTATACATATCCCAAAGCGGTGAAAGTTCACGTAACTTTTCAACAGCAGCTTTAGTCACAGTTAGGACATGATCAATATCTTCTTCAGTGGTGTATTTACCAAAACTGAAACGAATTGAGCTGTGTGCAAGTTCGTCTGAAAGACCTAGTGCACGTAATACATAAGATGGCTCTAAAGTCGCTGAAGTACACGCAGAACCTGAAGATACCGCAGCATCTTTAAGAGACATCATTAAAGATTCACCTTCAACAAAGTTGAAGCTGACGTTTAAATAGTTGGCTACGTTTAGTGTTGGGTGACCATTCAGGAAAACTTGTTCCATGGTGTTCAAGCCATTCCAAAGTTTGTCGCGCAATACACGTAAACGGGCTTGTTCAGAAGCCAAGTTTTTGCCTGCAAGTTCAAATGCTTCGCCCATACCTACAATTTGGTGGGTTGCAAGTGTGCCTGAACGCATGCCACGCTCATGACCGCCACCATGCATTTGTGCTTTTAAGCGTACGCGTGGACTGCGGCGTACAAATAGCGCACCAATACCTTTAGGGCCATAGATTTTGTGTGCAGAGAAGCTCATTAAGTCTACTTTTAAGGTAGATAAATCAATTTCTACCTTACCTGCAGCTTGCGCAGCATCAACGTGGAAGAAGATTTTTTTGGCACGGGTGATTTCGCCAATTGCAGCGACATCGGTAATCGTACCAATTTCGTTATTGACCATCATCAACGACACTAAAATTGTGTCTGGACGAATTGCCGCTTCAACCATTTCAGGTGTAATTAAACCTGTTTGTGGTTGTGGCTCTAAGTACGTGATTTCAAAACCTTCAGATTCAAGCTCACGGCAGGTATCTAAAATGGCTTTGTGTTCAATTTTAGAGGTAATAATGTGTTTGCCTTTAGACGAATAGAATTGTGCTACGCCTTTTAGTGCAAGGTTATCTGATTCTGTTGCACCAGAAGTCCACACGATTTCACGTGGGTCTGCTTTGATCAAGTTCGCAACTTGTTCACGTGCATATTCAACTTTTTCTTCTGCTTGCCAGCCATAAGCGTGCGAACGAGAAGCGGCATTACCGAAAGTCCCATCAAAAGTCAGGCACTCCATCATGCGTTCTGCAACTTGAGGATCTACAGGAGTGGTTGCTGCGTAGTCAAGATAAATTGGACGTTTCATGTCAAATACCTGTAACCGATAACAGAGCTGAATCAAACGGTGCTGTGTTCTGGCGAATGGCAACAGTTTGTACGTTGTCACGCGCAACTAAATCAGCAAGTGAGATTTTAGCGAGATAGTCGGCAATATGATGGGAGAGTTCCTGCCATAAGTCGTGAGTCAAGCACATTGCACCATTTTGACAGTTGCCTTTATGGTCGCAACGCGTTGCATCAACAGTTTCGTTTACGGCTTCAATGATTTCTAGCACAGTGATTTCATTTGCACTACGTGCTAAATGGTAACCACCGTTAGCACCGCGAACACTAGACACTAAGCCGTGGCGCTTAAGTTTTGCGAATAACTGCTCAAGATAAGCAACAGAAATAGTTTGACGGGCTGCAATTTCAGCAAGCGTGATCGTTTGTTCAGTTGGCTGCAAAGCTAAATCAAGTAGAGCAGTCACTGCGTAGCGACCGCGAGTTGTTAAGCGCATGATTCGATACACATGATTAGACTAGATATGGGTATTCTATGAATCCCGACTAAATTAGTCAAGTATTTTATTGTGATATTGTGCGCGAGGATTTACGCTGTTTTTCTTGATATTTTAATGCGTTTAAACGATCCATAAATTATACACTAATAACGTAATTAATAGTACTGTTATTACACCAAAGACGAT
The DNA here is from genome assembly GCF_051948795.1 of Acinetobacter sp. Lyrl_1. NCBI lineage: Bacteria > Pseudomonadati > Pseudomonadota > Gammaproteobacteria > Moraxellales > Moraxellaceae > Acinetobacter > Acinetobacter sp. Lyrl_1. Next base: position 3,811 of record NZ_JAYJLK010000015.1, on the reverse strand, counting down.
GTTAATGCGCTTTTGACGACGTTCAATCCGACGAATACGGTTTTTATGCTGTTTAAGCTCAACTTGTAGGGTGTTGATCTTAGAGCGTTGTTCATCAATTTTGTCTAAAAGTGGGGCAATGCGCTTTTTAGAACCAATCACTTCTTGTTCTTGCGGTGCTTCTTTCAGCCATTGTTTCCAGTCAGCTAAAACTTTGGGTGCACTAAAATGCAAAATTAGATCACGAAACTCATCTTTAAGGGTAATGTCACCATCTATACGCATGTGTTTAATACTGCGACGATTACCTAAAATAAAGATTTTAAATAAATCTATGAGGGTGGTGCGCACATCTAAATCGACAGCTTGTTCAGGTGCTTTGCTGTCAAATAAGATGCCGTTTGGATTGAATTCCACGTAAATGTCGAAATAAGGAATATAGCTATTAATTTTAATGGTGATTTTCTGGTCGACAAACTTTTTAGCCTGCAAAGCGACCACACGATCATGTTTTAGAATAAAGCTAAAAATTGTTTCCAGCACAATCATGAGCATGGTCAGCAACAAATGTGGATTACTTTGTCTTTGTTGCGAATCACTCATAAAATAAAGTCCCTAAATCTAAAGTTGAATTCCTTGTTTTGCGCTTCGTTGAGAATACATTCTAAGAAGCGCAGCGAATAATCTTGCTTTGTAGAACAGTTTAGCAAAACGATCAAGTATTTAATTTGCTATTATGAAAGCATTTTGTAGGTTTATTACATTTATGTGCGCATAAAATAAGCAGGAGAGAGGTTCATGGAAAAAACGACGGATAGCGTAGAAGAGCATTTGCTTGAATCAGAAACCACATTGAAAAATAAAGATAAATTACGCTCAGGACGTAAATCATCACTCGATTTTCGTAAATATACCAAGCAAATTTGGCTAGCAGGTTTAGGTGCATTTTCACGCGCAGAAGAAGAAGGCAATAAATTGTTTGACTCTCTGGTCAAGGTGGGTGAGGAATTAGAATCTAAAACTACAGAAATTGCCGATCAAACAGTTGAAAAAGTGTCTGAAAAAGCCAAAGAGTCGGTCATTGATACTAAAGATAAAGTTGAGCGTTTAATTGACCATAGCGTCAATCATTCTTTAAATAGAATTGGCTTGGTGACAGCAAAAGACCTACAACATTTGGAGCAATTGGTACTGCAACTACATGCCAAAGTCGATGCGTTGATTGAAGAAAATAAACAATTAAAAGAAGATGTTGCGAAAAAGTAATTCTGTGGAAAGGGGGCTTAAAGGATGTTGCTTTATTATACATCGGGTATTTTAGGGCAAAACTGAATAGAGGCTAACAGTTCCATCGTTTTTACCATTTATTTTGCATAAAAGCGTGCAAGGAGTATTGCTTTTACCCTCAAAGCATTGCTATAAAGGCGTTACGGTAATTTAAATTAAATCTCTGGACCTTAAATAAACGATATTAAGAGGACGTAATTTTCATGAATAAATCAGAATTAATCGATGCAATTGCAGAGAAAGGGGGATTGTCTAAGACTGATGCAGGTAAGGCCTTAGACGCAACAATTGCTTCTATTACTGAAGCGCTTAAAGCGGGTGATACTGTAACCCTCGTTGGTTTTGGTACATTTAATGTGAAAGAGCGTGCTGCTCGCACAGGTCGTAACCCACAAACAGGTGCTACACTTGAAATTAAAGCAAGCAAAGTACCAAGCTTTAAAGCGGGTAAAGGTTTAAAAGATTCAGTAGCATAATCTTTTAAAATACCAAGAAAGCGCGCCAATTGGCGCGTTTTTTATTAATAATGTCAATAAACGGCTTCAACGCATTCATTCGTTGAGGGTTTTCAGTTAAAATCTCGCACAAATAAAATATTGGAATACTTATGGAATCTTTTCGTAAAGTTATTAAGGGTTGGTTGGGCAAAGTTTTGCTCGTCTTGTTCTTGACCCCTTTAGCACTTGTAGGTATTGAAGGATATTTTAGTGGAGGTCAGTCTGAAGACACTGCACAAACAGTTAATGGTCAGCAAATTTCAAAACGAGAATTAGATAATCTGACCAATTCCTTGAAAGAACAATACTTGGCCTATACCAATGGTGATGAAACACTATTGAATCAAAATTATATTCAAAACAAAGCCAAAGATACGTTGGTTGCACGTACCTTGTTATTACAACAAGCTGAGAAATTAGGGATTTCTTTGAGCGATGCACAAATTGAACAAATGATTGCACAGCAACCGAATTTCCAACAAGATGGCAAGTTTTCTGAAAGCTTGTATGCGAACTATCTGCAATCTGTAGGCATGACCAATCAGGCGCTTGTGGCAAATTTACGCCAAGACCATGCGTTAAAAATGCTGAGTGCTAGCTTTACCGATTATGCTTTAGTTAGCCCGTCTGATATTCAGCAAATTGCCAATTTACAAACCCAGCAACGTACTTTGCATTTATCTAGCATTAAGTTAGATGACTACAAGAAAAACATCACCACAAATGCACAAGAGATTGCTGCGTATTATGAACAGCACGCCAATGCCTTTAAACAGGTTGCTAGCGTTGATGTCGATTACATTGTGGTGACTCCAGCCAATATTGCACCTGCAAATACGGCTGTCACTGACGCAGAGTTACAACAGGCTTATCAAAAGTTTGTCGAAACTCAAAAAGGTGCTGCTGTACCGACAGTGAAACATATTTTAATCACCACCGATGCGCGTGATGATGCCGCAGCTAAAAAACTTGCAGAGCAAGCCGCAACTGAAATTAAGCAAGGTACAAGCTTTACTGCAGCTGCACAAAAGTATTCGGATGATCCTGAGTCTAAAGCCAAAGGTGGTGAGGTTGCAGGTTATGAAGCAGGCGTATTTGGCGATGCCTTTGACAAAGCCGTGGGTAGCTTAAAATCTGGTGAAGTATCACAGCCGATTAAAACTCAATATGGCTATCATGTGATTCAAACAGAAGGTGCTACAGTTCAAGTCCCTGCGTTTGAAACTCAAAAAGCACGTTTAATGGCAGAGTTGCAAAAAGCCAAAACTGAAAATGCGTATACCGATACCATCAACAGCTTAAATGAATTGGTGGTGAGTAGTGATGCTTTAGATGTTGTGGCAGAAGAAGTGAAAACGGCCAAAGTCGAATCTGTTAATGGTTTAACTTTGGCGGCGCAGCATCCTGTTTTAAGCCAGCCATCTGTCAAAGTTAAATTGTTTAATGATGATGTGAAAAATGGCGATCGCAACGCATCGAGTAACATTACTTTAGCCAATGGCGATGTGGTATGGGTGAAAGTGCGTAATTACCATGCCGGAGGTGTGCAAACTTTAGAAGAAGCAACACCCCGCGTAAAAGCTAAACTGATTGAGAAAAAAGCCTTTGATGCAGCGAAAAAAGATATTCAAGCTGCATTGGATGCCTTTAAAACTCAACCTGCAGCGACCGTTTTGGCGAAAAACCAGATCCGTTTTGAAAATGCAGGCACATTCACCCGTGCAGATGGTTTGTTAAAGCGTGAAATTGAACGTGCTGCATTTAGTGTGCTTGCGCCTAAAGATGGTATGTGGTCAGTAACAACAGCATCTATACCAAATGAATTGGTGGTGGTAGCTGTATCAAATGTAAACGATACTACATCGAATGCTTTAACGCCTGAGCAACTGAAAGAGTTAGCGCAGTTGTATCAACAATTACGTGCTCAACAAGAGCTAGATGACTATACGCAATATTTGAAATCGAAAGCGAAAATCAAATAAGTGATGAACATCTACAAAAAAACCAGCAAATTTGCTGGTTTTTTTGTGCATCTAAAATGATTAAGT
>NZ_JAYJLK010000014.1:0-53794 GCF_051948795.1 Acinetobacter sp. Lyrl_1 | reverse complement strand
AATCTATTAAGGCAATTTGAACCGTACCGGGTTTGTCGGAGACTCAATATTCTGAGAGACTATTCCGATGAAAAAACCAAACTATACCCCCGAAATTAGAGAAAGAGCGGTTCAATTACTCATTGAATCTGAAAAGGCGGATTCAAGCCCTGTGACAGTTCAATGAAGTTTATATTTCGAGTCATTGAGGATATGTAGCTTTGCTTACTTTAAATGCTTTGATCAAGTAAAATAATGCGATTCTTGCTTTAGATCTGGTGGGTGAATATGCATATTATATATGTGAGTGATGGCAAGGCTGGTCATCGCTCTCAGGCATTAGGTCTTTTTAAGGCAATGCAAAAGCAAACAGATATTGAGCTCACTTTTGAAGAAATTTCGATTGATCAGTTAGCACTGTTGAGTTTGCTGGCCGCATATAAGAAACAAAAACTTGCAGCAGTATCGCAGCCACCAGATTATATTGTTGGGGTAGGCAGTCATACGCAATTCCGTGTTTTTTTGATGGGCAAGGTTTTTCCGCAAGCGAAAACTGTCATTTTAATGAAGCCAAATTTTCCATTGTCTTGGTTTGATCATGTGATTATTCCTGAACATGATGGTGTTACTGAACAGGGCAATGTGATTGTTACACAAGGTGCGCTGAATCCAATTGAAAATGAGCAGCGACACATAGCAAACCGTATTTTAATTGCATTAGGTGGTTCATCTAAACGGCATGTATGGAATGCAGATAAGGTGTTGTCTGCGATTGGGCAGATCGTGCAGCAGAATATGCAGTGTGAGATTATTTTGACGAGTTCTAGGCGTACATCTGCAGATTTTTTAGCGACATTGGCTCAGCAAAGTTTTGCTTCACGACTACAAATTTTTCCAGTTGAAGAAACGCCGCAGGGTTGGATTTTTGAAGAGATGCAAAAAGCGGAAGCGGTATGGGTGACTGAAGATAGTGTGTCTATGATATACGAGGCACTCACCGCAGGTTGTAAAGTAGGGCTTATTCAGATAGATCGAGTGAAAGAGGATCGTATCACACGTTCGGTACAGCATTTGCTTGATCAAAAACTTGTATCGAATGCCAGACAAATTGCTGAATTATATTTTACGCCTGCTTTTAAAGAAGCAGAGCGTGTGGTTGGTCTAATATTAAAAATTAATTAAAATATTGATGTTGGCATATAATATTACCATTCATTGTAATTATTACTCTGAACATTCAGTTTAAGAGGTATATACTTAGTGTTGGTTCTCCATCTAATTATCTTAATTATCTTAATAGCTATCACTATGTATTTATTAGGTAATTATACCTTTTGGTTACCATTACGCAGTGCAAAATTGCCACGTATTGTGATGTTGCATCAAGTAACCCCCCATGCAGAAGCTTCAGGTATGAATATGCCACCGGCTAAATTTGAACAGTTGTTGCAGTATTTGGTAAAAAAACGGGCTATTTTTTGTTTCGTTTCCGAACTTGACCAGTATGAGGGGCAGAGTAATGTTTTTGCCTTATCATTTGATGATGGCTTTCAGGATAACTACCAGTATGCATTTCCTTTACTCAAAAAATATAATGCGAAGGCAACAATTTATTTAGCAACACAAATTGAAGGTATTGAGAAGTTAAATACAGCACAAATTCAAGAAATGTCAGCTTCTGGCTTAATTGAGTTTGGTGCACATACTCAGCATCATGTAAATTTGCTGAAATTGTCTGATGAGGAAGCATTTGCAGAAATGCAGGCATCAAAAAAAGATGTGGAAGTTTTAGTAGGGAAATGTCCAAGCTTTGCTTATCCATTTGGGCGTTTTAATGACAAACATCAACAAATGGCAAAAAAAATTGGTTTTAAAAATGCTGTATCTACACGTAAAAAAGTAGAAGCTTATACAGAAACTAATCAATTTAATATTCCACGTGTCAGTACACATGGCGCAATGAATGCTTTGCAAATACGTATTGCTTTAGCCAAAGGACGTTATAAATTATGATTCCTTGTAGTGTTTATATCGTAACCTTAAATTGTGCTGAATGGCTTGAGAGTACACTCGAAAGTGTAAAAGACTTTTCAGAGGTCATTATTTTAGACTCAGGCAGTACAGATCATACTTATGCTATTGCAGAATCATTTCCCAATACGCGGATTTCTCATCAAGATTGGCAGGGGTATGCGGGTCAAAAAAGCTTAGCTTTGGCGCAATGTAAAAATGATTGGGTTTTAAATTTAGATGGTGATGAAGTTTTATCTTCTGAATTAAAAGCTGAGATTGAGCAAACGATTCAGAGTAATGAGCTTGATGCTTTAATTACACCAATTAACGATGTATTTTTAGGAGTACCTAATAGTAAACATACAAAAAAACATGCCAAGGTGCGTTTTTTTCGTAAGTCTAAAGGGCGATATGACTTAGAAAACAAAGTGCATGAAAATGTGATTGTAGATGGTCAGAGTGCCCGTGCAGAAGGTGATATTTACCATTATGGTGAATCAAGTATTTTTGTTAAAGTTGAAAAGAATAATCAATATTCTGAATTAAAAGCACAAGAAAAATACCAAAAAGGCAAAGTGCCGAGTTTATTAAAGTTGGTTTTAGTTATGCCTCTTACTTTTATAAAGTCTTATTTTATTAGACGCAGCTGCTTAAATGGATGGAGAGGCTTTGTAAACAGCATGGTAAATGCTTTTTATGCATTTTTAAAGGAAGCTAAATTATTTGAGCAACATCAAAAAATAAAAAATAAACAGGATAATCTATGAAGATTGTTCAAGTTTTGGCAACAAGTGGTGGTGTTGGTGGTTTAGAGCAACACACCTTTAATTTGGTTAATGAATTATCTCAGCAACATGAAGTACATATTATTGCACACCCTTGCTACGCGGATAAATTTAATACGCATGTATGTTTTCATGCTGTAGATTTTTCTCGTAGTCGTTGGAATATATTTTTACTTTGCCAGCTAAAATCTATTATTAATAAAATTCAGCCAGATATTGTACATGCACAAGCAGGAAAAGCTGCTGAATTGATCTCTAAAATAAGAACATGGCTAAAACCTGTTAAATTTGTAACAACAGTCCATGGTACGAAAAAGAACAAATCAATTTATACTTTTGCAGATGCCGTTATTGCAGTAAGTCAGGCTTTAACGCAGGGAATTCCTAGTGGAAAAGCGTATGTGGTTTACAATGGTGTAAATACACAACCAAATCTATCTGACGAACAAAAACAACAACTAAAGTCGGAAATCTATACTCAATATTCTTTATTAAATTCTTCTAAAAAAATAGTAATGTGTATTGGGCGTTTAGAACCCGTAAAAAATATAAGTTTATTGCTTCATGCAATGTCTAATATAGATGCACATCTTTTTATTATTGGTGATGGGTCATTGCGCTCAGATTTAGAGCAACAAACAGCAGCACAAAAAATGCAAGACCGTGTTGCTTTTTTAGGTTTTAGAACAGATGCTCGTGATTTAATCCAAATCGCTGATGTTGTTGTATTGTCTTCGGATCGTGAAGGATTTCCATTGGTGATGGTTGAAGCTTTACAAGCAAATAAAACGATGGCATCTACTCGTGTAAATGGTGTTATTGAATGGTTGCCTGAGCCATATCTTGCAAATATTGGACAAGCGAAAGAGTTGCAACAAGCAATAGAAAATGCTTTAACTGTACAAGCACAGGCAGATTTTTTACCTTTATTTGTTAAAGCAAGGGATGAGTTAACCTTGTCAAATATGAGTCTAAAAACCTTATCAATTTATCAACATTTATTGAATTATAGATATGATTGAACAATATAAATATGTGGCATTAGGTGATTGTGTGACTTTGGGAATGCCTTTACAGTATAAACAAGGTTATCCTGAACAAGTTGCTATTGCAATGGGTTGGCAAGTGACGAACTATGGTCATACCATGTCGACTACGCGTGAAGGTTTGCAATATTTTAAAAAGCCAGATGTACAAGCCGCTGATATTTTGTCAATTCAATATGGCATTGTTGATTCTTGGCAAACCTTCAAAGGAGCACCTTTTGTTCTTTATTATCCAGATACCAAATGGCGTAAACTCTTACGTAAAATTGTTAAGAAAATTAAAAAATATGGACGTAAGTTAAACTTTCATGGTTTATTGGGTACGGCTAATGTGGTTCCTTTAGAAGAATACATCGCTAATATTCAATACATGATTCAGAATAGTCAGGCTAAATATATTCTATTACCTGAAATTTATCCGAATAAAGATCTTTCTCGTGAATCACGTATCTTAGAATATAATCAAGCATTAGCTAAACTACATGATGGGAAACGTGTTTTTGTTATTCATTATTTTGATGAGTTAAAACTTCATTTAAATGGTGAATATTATGATGACTCAACCCACTTATCAGGTAGAGGTCATAAATTAGTTGCTGAAAAAATTATTCAACAATTAAATTTTATCCAAATTTAAGCTTTAAGTAGGGGAATGTAATTCCATCAAGGCATAATAAAGTTAATTGTGATTAAATGTTGAGATAAGGTATTTAATATCATTTTTAAATGATTTAATTCTTATCCGCATTCCCCGCCAACACCATATAAATCAGCCCCACAAAAATCACAAATGCACCGCCAATAGAACTTAAGCTAAAGTACAAAATGCGGTCATTGGTGTCTAAGGCAAACAGGTTATTGGCCAAAATATAACGCATGAACAACCATTGAGCGACAGCAAATACAATTAGCATAATGCCACGATTACGAACTGCAGGACGCATAGCCATAGTAACGCTCAACTCAAAATTCAAAACGAAGCGCTATTATGCCACTAGCTTGGCTTTATCTCAATTCATAAAAAAACCCTGCAAATTTGCAGGGTTCTTCTCACATTCTCAAAACTTATTCTTGAGATTCTGCTTTTGGTTTTTCACGTAAACGAATACCCAAATCACGCAATTGAGTCGCTTCAACTGGTGCAGGTGCTTGAGTCAATGGACATTCAGCTGTCTTGGTTTTCGGGAAGGCAATTACATCACGAATAGACGATGCGCCTGTCATCAACATCACCAAACGGTCTAAACCAAATGCCAAACCACCGTGCGGAGGCGCACCGTATTTCAACGCATTCAGTAAGAAGCTGAATTTCTCTTCGGCTTCCTCTTCTTCAATACCTAAAGCTTCAAAAATCGCTTTTTGCATTTCTAAAGTATAAATACGCAGTGAGCCGCCACCAATTTCAGTACCGTTCAACACCATGTCGTACGCGACAGATAAAGCTTCACCTGGGTTGCTCTTCACATCTTCAACGCTTGATTTAGGCAAGGTGAATGGGTGATGCACAGAGGTCCATTTACCATCATCTGTTTCTTCAAACATTGGGAAATCAACCACCCAAAGCGGCGCCCACTCGCAAGTTGCAAGGTTCAAATCGTGACCGATTTTGACACGCAGTGCGCCCATTGCATCGTTGACCACTTTGGCTTTATCTGCACCAAAGAATACGATGTCGCCATTTTCTGCGCCTACACGTTTTAATAAATCAAGCACGATTGGCTCAATAAATTTCACGATTGGAGATTGTAAGCCTTCAATACCTTTTTCAAGTTCATTGACTTTAATATACGCCAAACCTTTCGCACCATAGATGCCAACAAATTTAGTGTATTCATCAATTGCACTACGTGGCAATGAACCCGCGCCAGGAACACGAAGCGCAACAATACGACCTTTCGGATCTTTCGCTGGTCCAGCAAATACTTTGAACTCAACGTCTTGCATCAAATCAGCAACATCTACCAATTTCAGTGGAATACGCAAGTCTGGCTTATCAGACGCATAATCACGCATCGCTTCTGAATATGGCATACGTTGGAATTTGTCGAATTTCACGCCTAGAAGTTCATCGAACATCTTTACGGTCATGCCTTCCATCAAATCCATAATGTCATCGTCACTCATGAACGATGTTTCAATGTCGATTTGAGTAAATTCTGGCTGACGGTCTGCACGTAAATCTTCGTCACGGAAACATTTAGCGATTTGGTAATAACGGTCAATACCGCCCACCATCAACAATTGTTTAAATAATTGTGGAGATTGTGGTAGAGCATAGAAGCTACCGTTAGATACACGGCTTGGCACTAAATAGTCACGTGCACCTTCAGGTGTTGCACGTGTCAAAATTGGTGTTTCAACATCCAAGAAACCATGATCGTCTAAATAGTTACGAATTAGGTTGGTGACTTTAGAACGGAAACGTAAGCGATCTAACATTTCTGGACGACGGATGTCCAAGAAACGGTATTTCAAACGAATTTCTTCTGAAATGTTGGTATTTTCATCGTTCAATGGGAACGGAGGCGTTTCAGATGCTGCAAGAACTTCAATTTCCTTGCCTAAAACTTCAATTTGTCCACTGACCATATTAGTATTTTCTGTGCCTGCATAGCGACGACGTACACGACCTGTGATTTTTAATACAAATTCTGAACGTGCTTTGTCTGCAGTTGCAAATGCTTCTGGAGTGTCTGGGTCAATTACGACTTGCACAAGACCATCGCGGTCACGCATGTCTAGGAAAATTACACCACCGTGGTCACGACGACGGTGTACCCAACCACACAGGGTCACGGTTTGATCAATTTGAGCTTCGGTTAAAGAACCGCAATAATGAGTTCGCATCATAGCGTTAAAAATCCAACTATATGGGTTAAGGAAGCGAATACGTAAACAGCGCACCGCCTTTAGCAAAGGTAGGATTATGCCTCTTTGGGCATGTGGCTACAAGAACCTACTGCAAAAACAGTGGGTTTTTACAAGGAATGTGTCTGAAATAGGATAATGCAGCAAGATTCAGGATAAAGTGATGAGCTTTGACTTTATTTTATCTACCCTTACCGATCCAAAAACAAAAATAACAGACAACCTAAACTGAACATGAGTAATGCCCCTTGGCTAAACTCATTGATGGCACGTCCCATAAAGTAATACAGTTCGGCTTGCCAGGTCGCATCGGGGATATAACGCGCATAATCCCAAAGTGAAAACCCACCACATACAATCGACAAGAGAATGAGAGCGATGGCATAAACGCGAATTTTAGTGCTTACAGAGCTGAGCTGCCGATGCTTGCGATAATAATGCAGGCTCATCCATAACAAAAAAGGCAGCGCCAAAATAGAACTACCAATTTGCAGTATGCGATGCATCGGATAAATACCTGTGCCTAATTGTACCGATTGCGCTAAAAAATCCTGAAAGGCAAAACTACGAAAGTCGTGATGGGTTAAACCATCCCAAATTAAATGGGTGGCATTGCCAATCAGTAAGGCGAGAATCAAGCCACATACAAACCCAAGTACAGGTTTTATCGTGTTTAGATTTAACGGGTGATGCACGCCCACAAAGCGATACAATGCAGGGCGATAGAGTAAATACCACAGCGCACAAAAGACAAGACCCAATAATAAATTTGGATACAGCAATGCTGACCATAAATGTGGAGTGGGATCATGACGCAAAGTAAACAGACGGTGTAAATCTGGCAACATCGTACCTATAGCGAGTGCAGCGATGGGCAGACGTTGTCCTGAAAGCTTGGCGAGTGGTGGGGCAAGTACCGCATGTGAGAGCGTAAAGGGCATACCAATTCAAAGTAAAGAATATAAAAAATCAAAATAAATTGTGGTGAATAGCTTAATTGAGAATACAGAATAACAATGTTTTTTATTGCAATGTTAATGAAATGTTATATTATAACATTAATTATTTTTGCTAATTTGAGCATGGGTCATGTCGTTCCATAAAAATTTAATAACACTTTCCATTTTTTCAGTGCTGGCACCTGCAGCATTCGCCAATACTGAAAGCAGTAGTACACAATTGGAAACCATTCAGCTACAAGCACATCCTTTGGTACAAACTGCTGCAGACTTTGCAGTGGCAGATCATGTGATTGATCAAAAAACTTTGGCAGAGCGCAGTACCACCATTGGTGATGCGATGGCAGATGAGCTAGGCGTATATTCCAATCAATATGGCTCAGGCTCTAGCCGCCCTGTGATTCGTGGACAAGATGGCCCACGGGTTAAAGTGCTGCAACATGCTTCAGAAACGGCCGATGTGTCTACACTTTCACCTGACCATGCCATCACTGTCGATCCAATTTTAGCCAAACAAATTGAAATTATTCGTGGCCCATCAACATTACTTTATGGTGCGGGAATGGTTGGTGGCTTAGTCAATGTGACCGATCAAAAAATTCCAACACAAATGCCAAATAATGGCTTAGAAGGACAGGTAGGTTTACGTTACAACACGGGTAGCGATGAAAAGCTAGCGAGTGCGGGTGTAACTGCCGCATTGAGTGATCAGTTTGCGCTGCGTATTGAAGGTTCAAAACGTAAAGCCAATGATTACATCACTCCAAATTATTGGGTAGAGCATCATCATACAGAAGTACATGTTGAACCAGATGGCTCAACCCATACACATGAACATGAAGAGTTGGTAAAAGAACGTCGTGTAGAAAATACCTTTGCCGAAGGACAAACAGTGAATATTGGTGGATCATGGATTCATGATCGTGGTTTTGTAGGTGTGTCATACAGTAACCGTCAGGACAAATATGGTTTGCCTGGGCATAGTCATGAGTATCATGATTGCCATCCACATGGAAATAAATTGCATTGCGGAAGTCATGACCCTGCATCACAATCAGATCCAAATGCTGTTGAAGAACATGCACATGGTGGCCCATGGGTTGATCTAGAATCACATCGTTATGATTTACGTACCGAGCTTGATCAGCCTTTTGCAGGTTTTGATAAACTACGTGCGCACGCCAGCTTTACTGATTATGAACATGATGAATTAGAAGAAAATAAAGTTATCAGTAACTTTAGAAGTAAAGGCTACGATGCGCGTTTAGAGTTGGTTCATCAACCTGTTGCAGGTTGGGAGGGTGTGTTTGGTACACAGTATAGTCAGCAAAAAATTGATTTAACTGGACAAGTAGAACAACACGGCGATCATTCTCACGAAACCGTGCCTATGCCTGATACCAAAACTCAAAAATATAGTTTGTTCGGTTTAGAGCATAAACAATTTGGCGATGTGCATGTTGAACTCGGTGCACGGGTTGAACATCAAAAAATTGATGTCGATGCAGAGCTAAAAGATTATTCAGATACAGGCGTATCTGCTTCTGCAGCAGCCAACTGGCAGTTTGCACCGAACTATAAACTATCCCTTACAGGCTCACACCAACAGCGTTTACCGTTGGCGCAAGAGCTTTATGCAAATGGCATCCACTTTGCAACCAACACCTATGAGCGTGGAAATGCGAATTTAGATGTGGAAAAGTCGAATAATTTAGAACTTGGTTTGCACTATGAAGCCGATAAACTTGATTATTCGTTGCATGTCTATCACAACTGGTTTGATAATTATATTTATGGTGCAACTACTGACCATAAGGAAACTTTCCGTTTAATTGATTATCAACAAGACAAAGCCAAGTTTTATGGCACAGAAGCCAAACTAGGTTATCAGATCAGCCCAGATTATAAACTCAGTGTATTTGGTGATTATGTCCGTGGTGAGATTGACAATCAAAATGCACCACGTGTACCTGCAGGGCGTTTGGGGACTAAAGTAGATGCCAACTTTGCCGATGGTTGGTCGGGTATGGCGGAATACTACCGTGTATTCAAACAAGACAAAATTGCTGCTTATGAGCAAGAAACAGCAGGCTATAATATGGTCAATGTTGGTGTGGCTTATGCGGGCAACTATGCCAACAAACAAGATTACCGTGTATATTTTAAAGCCAACAACTTGCTAGATGATGAGGTGTATTCGCACAGCTCTTTCTTGTCGAATATTCCACAGGTGGGTCGTAACTTTACAGTTGGCGTGGAATTTGGCTTCTAAAATTCAATTTGCCTTGAGCAGGATGTCTGCGTGAAAACACAGAAATCCTCTTGAAAATCCAAACAATTAAACCTAGTCTGAGCGCATCGGACTAGGTTTTTTGTTATGCGTATCTTTCAGCGAATTCATCAAAAATTGAATTGGTCGCCTCGGGCGTATGTGGGACTTATTATAAGTTTTCTGGCTTTAGGTTATTTGGCGTCTGCGACCTACCACAGCTTAAAACCATTGCCCGAAGGGCTGAATTACACTGGAAAGTTACGTCATGCGCCTATTAAATTTATTGCCGATCAGACCTATATCGACGCGCAAGGTGTTCAGCAACAACAGCATCAAATTTTTAATGAAATTTTAGAGCTGGTTGATGCAGCACAAAGCACCATTGTGTTGGATATGTTCTTATTTAACTCTGAAGTGGGAACGTCTAAACAGCAGCATCAACCGCTAACGCAGCAACTCACCGATGCTTTAATTCATAAACGTCGGATGCAGCCGAATATTGAAATCAAAGTCATTACCGATCCCATTAATTCGGTATATGGCGGCATTGCACCTGAACATTATCGTCAATTGCGTCAGGCAGGTATTGATGTGATTGAAACAGATTTAACCCCGCTGCGCGCATCGAATCCTTTGTGGTCGGGTTTTTGGTATTTCTGCTGTCAGGGTATTCCAAATAATGCCGAAAAGGGCTGGCTACCCAGTCCGTTCGGTAAAGATAAAATTACCTTGCGCAGTTATTTTAGTCTGTTCAATTTTAAAGCCAATCATCGTAAAACCATGGTGGTAGATACCGCCGAAGGCTGGAAAGCATTGGTCACGTCGTTTAATCCACATGATGGCAGTTCACGTCATTCTAACAGCGCGTTATTGGTGACGGGCAATACCGCAGTAGATGTGTTGCAAACAGAACAAGCCGTCGCGCGTATGTCGCAGGGCAATCTGTCTGGGGTGATTGTGGGGGAGTTTGAGGCAGATTCGTCTTATCCTCAAGTGCAAGTCATCACTGAACAAGCCATTTTAGAGGGCAGTTTGACACTGATTCGGCAGACCAAAGCGCAAGAACATCTGGATTTGGCGATGTTCTATTTATCGGAGCGACAAATCATCAAGGCACTGATTGCTGCACAGCAACGTGGCGTACAGGTGCGGGTATTACTGGACCCGAATAAAGATGCTTTTGGACGTGAAAAAAATGGCATTCCAAACCGACAGGTGGCGGCAGAATTACATGCTGCAGGGGTGAAGGTACGTTGGTGTAATACCCAAGGTGAGCAATGCCACAATAAAATGCTGATGAAATCGAATGCCACACAGGCTGAGTTGATTTTAGGTTCTGCTAATTTCACCGCACGTAATTTAAAAAACTATAATTTAGAAAGCAACTTGCGTGTGGTCGGACAGGTGCAAGACCCTGTATTTCAGGATGCTCAACACTATTTTAATACCGCATGGTCAAACCTTGAGGGTAAAAATATGAGTGTGGATTATGCGGTTTATGCCGATGAGTCGAAGTGGAAATATGCGTTGTATCGCTTTATGGAATGGAGTGGTTTATCGACCTTTTGATTTTTTAATTGTATGCCTTGAACTCAAAAATCCCTCTTATTGAAAGAGGGATTTTTTTGAGCCGAATATTACTTTACAGGATTTGGCGGCACCATTTCATCCAAATCTTTATCACTCATTTGATCTAACTCGGCAATATCGGTTTTGATTTTCCATTGTGCTTCATCATCCACAGGATTCGGTAAACGCGCTTCTAACCAATCACAAACCACATCTGGGCTAAATTCTGGATGGTTGCATTGAATTACCCACGATAAAAAATCTTTGGCTTCACCATTCATATACGGTGGCGGTGAAACAGGTAAGAATTGAGTCGGTAAGCGTTCATCTCTGGAAATATAATTCAGCACATGTCCCAATTCCTGCACAGTTTGCCATGCCAACGGG
Source organism: Acinetobacter sp. Lyrl_1 (assembly GCF_051948795.1). Lineage (NCBI taxonomy): Bacteria > Pseudomonadati > Pseudomonadota > Gammaproteobacteria > Moraxellales > Moraxellaceae > Acinetobacter > Acinetobacter sp. Lyrl_1. The sequence continues at coordinate 41,916 of NZ_JAYJLK010000014.1, read as the reverse complement.
TGTTCTACATCAATTTGAAATTTGAACCACCATGCATGCTGACCGTCTGAACCATAAGCGTCTACACGGGCTTGCTGTACACTTGGAACTTTGCAGAAAAACTGATGAAGGCGGTCAAAATTTAATTCAGGCACGAGGTTTCATCCAATTTCAAAAAAAAATGTATCTTAGCATAGTGGCTGGAGATATTTCATAAATGGCGAGCCGTGTCGGTGAAATCTGCGGAGATGAAAGTTTAAAATTGCTGATTTTTTATTTATTGTTTATCCTTAATTTGAGCTTAGAATAAAAATATGAAAATAGGAGTGCTAGATATGAAAGTGGCGATTTTAACTGCATTGAGTGGCATGCTATTTTTAGGTGTGTCGATGCAGAGCTTGGCCGAAACCAATCGTTGGGCAGGATATACAGGTGTCGATACACAGCGTTATCAACATCGTCCTTATTCGCCACAGCATCATCCTACTTATCCGCAGCATCGACCTTATCATTCACAGCAACCCTATTCCTATCCACCACATTATCCATACCATCAACGACCTGTGCCGCAGTGGGGGCAGCCAACTATTCGGAGTGGTATTAATATTCAATACAATGCACCAAGTACGGTGCAATATAACCACCAAAGCTATAGTTGGGTGAATGGTGAACCGAGCACTGCTCATATTGAAAGTTCGACTTATCAGGTTGTGACCAATTGGCAGCATTTAGGCTTGCCTGCACCGCCACGTGGTATGTATTGGGTTTTTGAACATGGCCGTTATGTGTTGGTGGCAAATCGTTAGAACACCTTAAGTGTTCAAGTGATAAAGAAAAGTATTTGAGTCAAACGCATCATTAGGTGAATCTTCAAAAATCAGCGCGTCATGGTTTATCCTGACGCGCTTTTTTATAGCAGAAGTTTGAGTGGCTTTGAGTGAATTAAGCAATTTTAGTTTAGGCCAGCTCATCATCTTCTGGGCGTGGCGTCTTGCCCGGTGGCAATGGTTTTTCACTGTGTTTATCTCGAATCACCGATGGATAATTCCACGATGCAAAACGCACTACCAGAATTGCAAAGGCCAGAATTAGAATCGAACCCGTAATAATCACCAAGTCCATATCCGCCTTATGGTCATGTTGAATATCGGAAATGAGCAGTCGGGTTAGGGCGGTAATGGCAATATAAATCAGAAAGCGTACTGGCATATGATTGGTTTTAAAGTAAATTCCAACCATGGCACCAAGTTCTAAATAAATGAATAGCAATAAAATATCATCAATCGTGGCATATTGTTTGACGGTCAGAATATCGATCACGGTATGACCAGCTGACCAGATCACCATACAGCCAATGATGAACAGGGCAATATAGTGAAAACTTTCAACAGCTAGGTTGCCAAGTCGGTCGAGGAGAGTTTCTATTTTTTCTACTTTGGAATGTTGTGCTTTCATTTGCTCCCCCTGATAATTTTGATGAATGATAAAAACTCATGCAAAAACTGTGCACAACTACAGGAAAAGCTGCGTAAACATAGTAAAAATAAGAGGTATAAAAAAACGCCTGACGATGCAGACGTTTTTTAGAGACAATCGACTTAAGCTTGACTGGTGAAGTAATCTTCGCTGAAGTCCATAATCACTTCTGCACCCGCTTTTACTTTGGTAATGCGTAATGCAAGTTCTGGTAAAACACGTTGTACAAAGTAGAGTGCCAATGACAATTTGTTTTGATAGAACTCGCCCTCTTTTTGCTTAGCGGCATTCGCAATGCGCGCAAACATATATGAGAAGCTGAGCAAACCTACCGCATGTAAATAATCTACCGCTGCTGCATTCGGGAAATCTACATTTTCTTTGGCTGCATTTAAAACGTATTGGGTCACAGATTCGACTTCGGTCGCTGCATCCAAAGTTGCATCTTTAATGAAGTTCAGGTCTGCATCTAAACCATTGGCAAAATCACGGATTTCTGCAATGTATTCTGCAATAAATTCACCATTGCATTTAATGGTTTTACGACCAATCAAGTCTTGTGATTGTACGCCGTTGGTGCCTTCATAGATTTGCGCAATACGTAAGTCACGTACACATTGTTCCATGCCCCATTCACGAATATAACCGTGACCACCAAATACCATTTGCGCATCTAAAGTGGCTTGGAATGCAGTATCTGTGAGGTAAGCTTTTGCAATTGGTGTTAACAGCGCGACACGGTCATTGGCTGCTTTTACAGCTTCAGGGTCTGTTGAGAACTTAGTGATATCCAGTTGCTGACCCACGTAAACTGCAAATGCACGAGATGCTTCATTATTGGCACGTGCATTGAGCAACATGCGACGAACATCACCATGAACTAAGATGCTATCCGCAGGTTTGCTTGGAGATTTAACACCAGATGCACTACGACCTTGTAAACGATCAGTCGCATATTGAGCTGCATTTTGGTAAGCAAATTCAGAAGCACCAAGACCTTGGATACCCATTGATAAACGTTCATAGTTCATCATCACGAACATGGCTGCAAGACCTTCATTTTCTTTACCGACCAAGAAACCCTTGGCACCGTCAAAGTTCATCACACAAGTCGCAGAGGCTTTAATGCCCATTTTGTGTTCAATTGAGCCTGGGGCTACAGGGTTGCGTTCACCCAATGAACCATCTTCATTCACCAAGAATTTTGGCACGATGAATAAAGAAATACCGCGTGAACCTGCAGGAGCATCCGGTGTTTTCGCTAAAACTAAGTGAATGATGTTTTCTGCGAGGTCGTGATCACCACCTGTAATGAAGATCTTAGTACCTGTAATGTTATAAGTACCATCTTCGTTGCGTTCAGCTTTAGTTTTAATAATCCCTAAATCTGTACCTGCATGCGGTTCAGTTAAGCACATGGTGCCTGACCATTCGCCAGAGTAGATTTTAGGTAAATACGTTTCTTTCTGTTCTTGTGATGCATAACTGCTTAACGCCATGCCTGCACCGACAGACAGTAGTGGATACAATAAGAATGATGGGTTGGTGGCAAAGAGCATTTCATCTGACAATACTGTCAGCATTTTTGGCATGCCTTGACCGCCCCATTCTTCATCTGCGCCTAAACCAATCCAGCCGCCTTCGGCATATTGTTTAAATGCTTCTTTAAAACCAGCAGGGGTAGTCACTTCACCATTGTTATAGATCGCGCCTTCTTCATCACCGCTACGGTTAATCGGCAGCGTCACATTTTGGGCAAATTTTGCCATTTCTTCCAAAATTGCTTCAGCCGTTGCAGCATCAAGGTGAGCGAGGTTTTCATTGTTTTGCCAGAATTGTTCTGCATTGAATACATCATTTAAGATGAATTTCATATCGGCAAGTGGGGCATTATAAATTGGCATGTGAGTTCACCTGTTTATTGTTTGAATCTTGATTCGTTGAGTTCAGTGTAATCTACAATTGTGAATGTTGTAGGCGACTAAAGCGAAAGAATGCTTTATTTATAAAGAAAAAGGACTGTCAATGCTATGACCGTCCTTTCTCAATTTCTGTACTCAAGAGTACAACATTTTGAATATCCCGCTAAATATGTTCAATATTTAGCGAGTTTCAATTTTCGCTTAGAAAGCAAAGTGTTCAGCATCTAATGCAAATAGTGGCTCTACACCTGTTGCAATCACGTCTACGTGTGAGCGAACACGTGGCAAGATTTTCTTGAAGTAGAAACGTGCAGTCGTCACTTTAGCATTGTAGAAGTCTACATCGGTTGTGCCTGCTGCAAGTGCTTCTTGAGCGACCAATGCCATACGTGCCCATAGGTAAGCTAGTGTTACATAACCAGAGAAGTACATGTAGTCTACTGCTGCAGCACCTACTTCCTCAGGGTTTTGCATTGCACGCATACCAATTTGCATGGTCAAATCGCCCCATTCTTTATTGAGCGCTGCGAGCGGTTCAACAAATTCTTGCATTGCTGCGTTGTCTTTGTTGGCTTCTGCAAATTTATGGATGATTTTGGTGAAGTCTTTCAACATTGCACCTTGTGTACCCAAAACTTTACGACCTAACAAATCGATTGCTTGAATTTCAGTTGTACCTTCGTACAAGCATGAAATACGTGTATCACGCACAATTTGTTCCATGCCATGCTCAGAAATGAAGCCATGACCGCCGAAGACTTGCACACCATGTTTTGCAGATTCAGAACCTGTTTCAGTTAAGAATGCTTTTGCAATAGGCGTCAATAAAGACAAGATGTTGTCAGAGAACTTACGTTCTTCTTCAGTTGCACCTTGTTCAACGATATCTGCGTGTAGAGACAACAGATACACTAGTGCGCGACCACCTTCAGCAAACGCTTTTTGAGTCAATAGCATATTGCGTACAGCAGGATGCACAATAATTGGATCTGCTTCTTTTTCAGGAGCTTTCGGACCAGAAAGTGAGCGCATTGCTAAACGGTCTTTGGCATAAGTCAACGCACCTTGGAAAGAACCTTCAGATGCTGCAAGACCTTGTACCGCTGTACCGATACGTGCAGTGTTCATGAACGTGAACATGCAGTTTAGACCACGGTTTTCAGGGCCAATCAAGAAACCTTTCGCATTATCAAAGTTGATGACGCAAGTTGCATTGCCATGAATACCCATTTTGTGTTCGATTGAACCACAACGTACACCATTACGCTCCCCTAAAGAACCATCTGCATTCAGGTTGAACTTAGGAACGATGAACAGAGAAATACCTTTAGTTCCTTTAGGTGCACCAGGTAAACGTGCCAATACGATGTGCACGATATTCTCTGCCATGTCATGTTCACCAGCAGAGATAAAGATTTTCTCGCCCGAGATTGCATAGCTTCCGTCGGCCTGAGGTTCAGCTTTAGTACGGATAATACCCAAGTCAGAACCTGCATGAGATTCGGTTAAACACATGGTACCTGTCCACTCACCTGAAACAAGCTTTGGCAGATAGGTTGCTTTTTGTTCATCTGAACCGTGGTGTTCTAAAGTACGTACAGCACCATGAGAAAGACCTGGGTACATGCCCCATGCCCAGTTTGCTGTACCGACCATTTCTGAAATCACGTTTCCTAGAGAAACAGGTAGACCTTGACCGCCGTATTGTTCTTCAGCAGAAAGAGACGGGAAGCCAAGTTCGATATATTTTTGATACGCTTCTTTAAAGCCCGTTGGTGTAGTCACCACGCCATCATTCCAAGTACAACCTTCACGGTCACCGCTTTGGTTGATTGGAGAAAGTTCATTTTCACAGAAATCTGCCGCAGCTTCCAAATATTGGTCAACCAATTCACGGCTAACGTTTTCTTGGAATGCAGGTAATTTTGCATAGTGATCTTCGGCATTTAATAATTCATGCAAAACGAATTGCATATCACGTAAAGGCGCTTTGTATTGTGGCATATCGGTTTCCTCAATACTGGTTTGACCAGCGTTATATTTTAAATGGATTTCAGCGCATGCCTTCTCAGACATGCCATGTTGGAATGGTTGTAATCGTGCAACATCTTCTAATTCGGTACAAGCATCTGCATAGCATTTCTTGGTGACTGTAAAGTCAAAGATTTTTATCTTGAAATGGCTAAGTTGCTTGAGTGTAAATAGTTTTGCTGAATTTGAAATGATACAAATAGTCAAAAAGCGTAAAGAGATATGTCTGAGTACAGTGGATAAAAAGATCAATAAAAAGGCGCTCAATGAGCGCCTTTAAAACAGTGTGAATTGACTGGTACGATTGCTTAACGTGATGCAGATTGCTTGATTTTTAAAGGTTGAATAGGCTGATTTGGCTGAAAACGTACTAAACATTGACCATTGAGTTGTTGGTCGCCTAGTTTAACCTGAACTTTTTGACCATGGGTTTTACCTTCACAAGCTGTGCGCATTGCTTGTTGATGAGCTTGACGCTGTGCCAATCGTTGATCGTACTGTTTGGTCATTTCAGCACGTTGTGCATCGGTCAGTACTTCACCACGTTGCGGGCGCTGCATATTGGCATGCATAGCTTGATGCTGTTTCATCATATATTGACGTTGTTGTTTAAACGATTGACGGTCTGGCTGAAAGCGCATAGTACAGGTGCCCGAAACTATTTTTTCGCCGAGTTTGAGTTGCAGCTTTGTACCTGCTGCCTTATTGTCACATGCTTGTTGCATCTGGCTACGGAAAGCACGGTGTTCTGCGCGCTTCGCACGATACTGTTCACGTTGTTCTGGGCTAAAACGTGAGTCGGCTACAGCATGATGCTTCATCATACGTGTCTGTTGTCGATCCGTTAAGTCATTGCTGGTTTGACAAGCCGTTAAAGCACCCATCCCCAAAACACTCGCCCCAAGTAACGCGATTTTTGTCATCTGTTTCATCTTACAGCTCCTTAACTGGAATCCGACTTTGCTTAAGTTAAGATTAAATAATAAAGATGAAGAAACAATGGAGAGTTTTTTGACGCGCTGTTGGTTACAATGCTCAAAATGAAGAAAAAATTCTGAGACTGTTCTATTGAAAATTCGCCGCATTCCCATCGCCTTACGCCTGTTTTTAACAGTGCTACTGACGACCTTGCTAATCACCACGGTTAGTTTGGGGGTATTGCATGTCAATATGCAGCGTAACTTCAGTAAATACGTGGCCGACGTAGAAATGCAGAAGCTGGATTTGGTCATCCAAAACTTGGCAGAAGTGTATGCGGTGTACCATGACTGGGGCAATGCCATTCAGGCGCAAATTTTACAAATAGAAGGCGAAGCCGCACCCGATGATTATGACCGTTTATCGCGTTGGTGGTTGCGTCGTCAGTATGATATTGCCTTGCAGCAGCGCTATTTCCAGGAACATAGCTTAGCCAATGTAAATCCGAGTGTGGTTGAGCCGGACCCAATGAAGCGTCAAGCCAATGCAGAAGAGTTACGTTGGTTAGAGCTAAATTTACCTTCGCAGTTTCAGCCTTTTGAGGGGTTAGTATTTCCTTTAAGCGCCAATCAAAATGCATTCCGTTCAGATCGTAAAAACGAAGGGCAGAACAATACAACAGACGCTTCGGGTAAAAAACAGTTTATTTCGATGCCTGACCGTTTGGGCTTGAGTTCACGTTTATCTTTATATGATGCGCAGCGTCAGTTTGTTGTGGGTGAGCCTGCGGAAACTCAGATTTCATATCGTCCAATTATGGTCGGTGAAAAAATCGTGGGCTATTTGGGGTTAAAACCCGTGCTTGAGCAGGAAGATGCGTTAAGTATTAACTTCTTTAGTAAGCAAACTCGTTATTTATTATTGGTTTATGCCTTAAGTATTTTGGCCAGTTTGATTGCTGCCTTATTGTTAGCGACCTATTTTAAAAAGCCAATTCAGCGCTTATTAAATGGCACACGTGAATTGACCAAAGGTCATTATCAGCATCAGGTCACGGTCAAGCGTAATGATGAATTGGGTGATTTATCGACAGAACTGAACCATTTAGCAGTGATTTTAGACCAACATGAAAACTCACGCCGTCAGTGGGTGGCAGATACTTCGCATGAATTGAAAACCCCATTGGCGGTGTTGCAGGCACAAATTGAAGCCATGCAAGATGGTATCCGCAAAGCTACGCCAGAGCATTTGGCAGCCATGATGCATCAGGTCAATAGCCTGAAAAAACTGACGCAGGATTTGTCGGACTTGGCGCAAGCTGAAGCTATGCAATTGAAGTGCTATTTTGCAAGCATAGACCCTTGGCAAGTGATTGAACAGGAAATTGAAAGCTTTAAGCCGAAATTTGAGCAGGCGCAATTGGACTTGGTCGTGTCTGGCGAAGGCACGCAATTACAATTAGATATAGACCGTTTTAAACAAATTATGCTCAACTTATTGAGTAACAGTATTCGCTATACCGAAGCAGGTGGGCAGGTGCATATTCACACCAGTCAAAGCGCAACCGAGTGGACCGTGTATGTAGATGACAGCCCGTTTGGCCTAAGTGATGAACAACTGGCCCGTTTGGGTGAACGTTTTTATCGTGCCGATGATTCACGTACTCGGGCGACAGGTGGTACAGGTTTAGGTTTGGCCTTATCGGTCAAAATTGCCAAAGCATTGGGCGGAGAGTTAAGTTTTGCTCATTCACCGTTGGGTGGTTTACGCTGCAAATTAAGTTTTCCAAAAATCAAATCTTAATGGACTTTAAGGAATCGTGCATGAAACATATCTTACTGGTTGAAGATGAAATTGAACTGGCCCAATTGGTGCGAGATTATTTAGAAGCTGCTGGTTTTGAAGTCAGTATGTTTCATGATGGGCAAGAAGCTTATGACAGCTTTTTGCAGCGTAAACCAAGCTTGATGATTTTAGATTTGATGGTACCACGTATGGACGGCCTGACCATTTGCCGCAAAGTACGTGAACAGTCCGATGTACCAATTATTATGGTCACGGCACGAACAGAAGAAATTGATCGGGTGTTGGGTTTAAACATGGGGGCAGACGATTATGTTTGTAAGCCTTTTAGTCCAAAAGAATTGGTCGCGCGCGTGCAAGCGGTTTTGCGTCGCTTAGAACGCAAAGTTGAGCCTGAAAGCAATGATTTATTCCGCATGGATAAAGCGCAGCAGCGTATTTGGTATCAGCAAAAAACCTTGAATTTGACCCCGACCGAATTTCGTTTATTGGAATTGTTTTTAGAGCATGTGGGGCAGGTGTATTCAAGAGCGCAATTGCTAGATCATATTAACCCTGACAGTTTTGAAGTGGCTGACCGTGTGATTGATAGCCACATTAAAAACTTACGCCGTAAAATTTCTGACGCTGCCGAAACAGGTAATCGGCATGAATGGATTCAAGCAGTGTATGGTGTAGGTTATCGCTTTGAGTATCCAGAAGAGTAAGTCTCAGGTATAGAAAAAGCGAATCTTGGAAGATTCGCTTTTGTTTTCTTAGTTAGATATTATGTTGAAAAAGTGCAGAGCAAATAGCTTTAAAAAATTTTTATTGACTCAAGTTGCACTACGCAAAAGCTCAATCCGTTGTCTTTCTACTTTCTTTAATTTTGCGACTACCAGCTCATAAGAATTTAAGACCAAATCTTGCACCAGTTGTGCATCTAAGTCCTCATCTGCAAAAATTGAAATCCAGTGCTGTTTGTTCATGTGCCAACCTGCACGGATATACGGATAGAAATCGCGTAGCATGGCACCATGTTCAGGCTGCACTTTTAGATTGATGATGGCATGACCATTTAAATACAAACTCAGCATAAACACTTTATCAACCACCTTATGCACCAAACAGCCATCGCCAAAAGGTTCGCTTAAGCTCACTTCAGGTAATTTTTCTGCGGTATTGGCAGCAAGTTGATGCAGTGATTTCTGTGTTTGTGCCATTCATCTTTACCTTAAAAGTTTATCCTGTGGATAACCACATCTTTATCCACAGAAAATGTGTATAACTTTGCTGGAGTTTTAAACGTCCTATTGCTTAAAAATAGCACTAAGATGAGCAGCTCACCATCACTTCGGGTACATCACTTGGCAAGGGTGCTAAATCTTCAGGCTGTTCTAACTCAGGCTGTTTGCTATACGGTTGGCTGAGCAAGGTAAATAAACGCTCAACTTCTGAAAAATCATCGCGTTCTGCCTGCTCAATTGCCTTTTGTGCCATGTGATTGCGTAAAATATAGTGCGGGTTGGCCTGTTGCATGGCGGCATCTAAAGCATCAGTATCTTGATGTTCACGAATCTGTAAATACTGTGCCAAAAAGCTTTCCCACTGACGACGATCTAAACAATCATCCAATATTTCTGTGTATTGTTTATTTTGTAGGCGGATAAAACTTTGGGTGTAATCCAGTTGCTCACTTTGCAAAATGCGTAAGAAATTGGTTGCACAGTCAAAACTGTCTTTATGGAAACTTGGCAGCCCCATTTTTTCACACAAGCCGAGTTTGTAATGTTCTAAAAAAGTTGGTTCAAAATGTTCTAAACATGCTGCCAGTGCATGTTTCCAGTGTTCTTTCTGATCTTGGTTTTGCTCAAGTGGAATTAAATTATTTAGCCAGACCCATAAGTTCCAGTGCGCTACGCTCGGTTGTTGTTGGTAGGTATAGCGCCCTTGGTAGTCCGAATGGTTGTTGATCCAGTTCGGGCGAAAACGCTCCATAAAACCATAAGGGCCAAAATCTAAAGTAGAGCCAGTAATATTTAAATTATCGGTATTCATCACGCCGTGCGCAAAACCGACCAATTGCCATTTGGCAATCATGATAGCGGTACGTTGAATGACTTGTGTAGCAAAGGCGAGTACAGGCTGTTCGGCTGTCAAGCATTCATGATAGTGCCATTCGATACACTTTTGCACAAATTCAGGCAGTAATTCAGGTTGATACTGATTGATCCATTCAAAATGTCCCAAACGAATATGACAGTCTGATGTGCGTAATAGCATTGCGCCAAGTTCTAATTTTTCACGTTGTACGCCTTGAGTAGATGAGGTAAATCCAACTGCATTGCTTGATGGCACACCCAGCGCATTTAAAGCATGACCTGCCAAATATTCACGAATCACTGAACGTAACACGGCACGTCCATCCCCCATACGTGAATAAAGCGTTGCACCTGCACCTTTTAAATGAAGATCAATTGTACGTTGTTGTGTGTCCAAAACTTGCGCAATAAGTAAACCGCGTCCATCGCCCAATTGACCTGCCCACTGACCAAATTGATGTCCCGCATAGACCATTGCCAAAGCAGGAAATTCTTTAAACGTGGTTTGTCCGCTGCAAATTTCAACCCATTGTTGTTGTTCCTCTGCTGTCCATTGCAGTTCTTTTGCCAATGCAGCATTAAAGTGTCCTGCTTTTGCACCTTTTAAAGGTAAAGGCTGCTGCATGTGATAAAGACGGGCGGGCAGGGTCGGATAACGTGGATTAAATTGCATGATGATGAAGCGCTTGGCACAAAGTGAGTTTCACTATAGCAAACTTGGACTTTAAAAACTGTAGCCTAACAATGCAGAAAGCCCTGAACAGGTCAGGGCTTTCGCAGTGCATCAGAACAGAGGTTTATTCAGATACAGGGTTCTTTTTTAGGTTACGCATCAGCAAGTTCAATGTTTCACGATGGTGTGAAAGACGCTGTTCAACCAACTGGAATTCAACTTTTAATTTGTCATCCATTTGGTGAATTTTTTCAGCTACAGACGCTTTTTTCGCCTGAATTTCTTGCTCTTTTAACTTTGCCCAATCGTTCAGAGTTTGAGTAAAGGCATCATATTCTTGCGCAATACGGCTTTTAACTTGACCAATGTCATCGTTCACATTGTGACCATAGACCGCCAAGTCTTGTTCTGCATATTTAAAACGCATCGCCAATTCTGCTTTTTTAATATTAAAGCTTGGAATACGACGCAAGTTTTTCGCTAGGCCTAACTTCGAGCATGTCCAAATTAACCATTTGGTTGGGTCATATTGCCACCATTTTACGCCATTACGATAATCATATTGGAAAATGTGGTGATAGTTATGATAGCCCTCGCCCCAAGTGGCAATTGCTAACCAGAAGTTATCACGCGCGGTGTTTTCGTCAGTATAGGGACGCGAACCCCACATGTGGCACAGCGAGTTAATAAAGAAGGTAACATGGTGGCTTAAAATCAGACGCATTAAACCGCCCAATAACAACACGCCCCACATATCGCCCACAGCCCAACCAATTGGCACCAAAATGCCAACGTGAACTGCAATTACGAGCGGAATATAGTATTTGTGTTGGAACATCACCAACTTGTCATTTAACAAATCTGGCGCATTTTTAAAGTTTGGCTCTGCGGCAGGGTAGTCACGTAGCATCCAGCCCATGTGCGCAAACCAAAAACCATTATTAATTGAATATGGGTCTTTTTCGACATCATCAACATGGCGGTGATGGGTGCGGTGACCTGAACCCCAGAACAAAATACTGTTCTGAACGGCAAATGTTCCCATAATCATTAAAATGATTTTCAAGGGAAGGGTAGCTTCATAAGCACGGTGTGCCCATAAACGGTGATAACCTGCTGTAATACCCAAGCTACTTACGCCAAGTAATACAAACATGCTGATCCAAGCGGCTAAGCTAAAATCATGGTGATAGGCATACCAAGGAATTGCAATCACGGCAACAATAGGTAAGAAAACCAGTGCAAAGATGGCAATCCAGTTGATTGGGGCTTTGGGTAAGGGAGCATTCATCTCCAACAGCACTCCTAGAACCTTTGGGAGGTATAAGTAGACGCTTAATCCGTTATAAAATCATGATCTGCCCGAAGGAAATGATCATAGTATTAAAGTTTATAGGGATTAATTTTTTCGCATATTAGCATGAGCGTATTCACGATCACAGCATTATTGTACAGTTGTATTGTACTGGGTGGTAACAGAATATAATGGTATTTGTAGGTTTTTACGAAAATGTGCGGTATGACAGCCAAACCTGCACAGAAAATCGGTTATTTAAACATATATATGCGCTTAGCCTGCACTTCACAAGTGTTGCATCATTAGTTTTGGATAATCGGTAATTAGACCCTGAACACCCAAATCTTTAAGTTGTTTGGCGCGTTCAATTTGGTTGACTGTCCAAACACTAATATTCAGTTTGGCCTGTTGTGTGGCTTGAATGAGGGCATCGGTGGCGAGTTCGTTCATCCAGCCAATTTGGCAACACCCTAATGCTAAAGCTTGATCAATGGCTTGGTATTGCAAATCATCTTCTACCAACAAACCACGTTTAAAGCGTGATTTTTGTTGTTGTAATGCCCAATGAATTTTAGGATCAAAACTGGTGATGATGGCGTTGTGCTCAAAACCTTGTAAATGTTGCTCTAGGCTTTGAGTGATTTTTTCGGCATCGGTATGTGAGTTGACTGCTTTAACCTCAACCTCAATATGATCAAAATTTTGAATAATGGTCATGGTTTGATTAAGTAGGGGCGTGGTTTCAACTTTATTCCAGTCCGACCACATCACGGCGTGGTTATAATGGTTTAAATCTTCCAGACTACATTCATACAGCGCTTTGTCTTGTCCTGTCGTGCGGATGAATTGATCATCATGCATGACCACTAAGGCGTTGTCTTTGAGTTGACGCACATCAAATTCGACGGCACGAATACCAATATTTTGAATATATTCAAAACCACCAAGCGTGTTTTCAGGTGCTTCGCCACGCGCACCGCGATGACCAATTATGCGCATAATGTGCCCATGAATTGAAAGTTTGCTTTCATTTTGCAAGTACGACGTGACAGAGGGATGACAACTCTTATTTTGGTCAGATGGTGTGAAAATTCAAGCACCATCTGCTGTGATTTTTTAGATGTAAAATCAGGACTTTATTTTAGTTTCCGATGTCAGTTACTAATGCTGTCATTGATATTTTTTTGCCAAAGTACTTCGCTGCCACCTTCGGCGCGTTGCAAGCTGCGCGATGCGACAAATAGCCAGTCAGACAGTCGATTTAGTAATTGCAAAGACGGTGCTTGAATATTTTGATCACGGTTGTGTACGGTCATTAAACTGCGCTCTGCACGACGACATACGGCACGGGCTTGATGTGCATAACTGCATGCCAATGTACCTGCAGGCAGAATAAATTCTTTGAGCATTGGCAGGCTTTCATTCATGCGGTCAATGTCTTGTTCTAGGAACTCAATCGCAAGTGGTTGTACGAGATGGTAATTGGGGATACAGACTTCACCGCCTAAATCGAATAGCCAGTGCTGAATCAGGCTAAGCGATTTGTCCCAAGTGTTTTTGTCTTGAATGTTGCTATGTGTAATTTGTGAGCGCAATACGCCTATGCAGGCATTGAGTTCATCGACATCGCCCAGTGCATGAATGCGTAAGTCGTCTTTGGCGACACGTGAGCCATCGCCCAGTCCTGTTGTGCCTGAATCGCCTGTGCGGGTGTAGATTTTGCTTAAACGGTGGCCCATGATCGTTCCTTGTTTGAAAGTGAAAGTTGCGTTTACTTGGTTGTAAGAAATAAAAGCTGGCGCAATAAAAAAGGATAATGTCGGTCATTACATTATCCATAAACTGCGCTGTTTTAAAGTTTTTGTTGTTATGCGGGTTTTAGTAGCGGAAAGTTACACCTGCTGAAGCGAGGCGACCGCCGTTGATGTAGTAGCTGCCGCTACCGTAAGCGGTTTTATAACCTGTATCACCAATATTCTGAATGTTTGCAAAAACTTTCATATTTGGATTGATGTTATAGAAACCGTGCATATCAATTCTGAGATGCCCTGGAATCGTAATATCATCATAGGCGCTGTTGTCGTATGAGCTATTTGCCATTAGTGTGGTAGAAAAACCAATTTTGTCATCAGCCCAGCCAGTAGTTAAAGCTGCGCTTTGGCGCGGACGACGGCTTAAACTAGCATTCGTTTTTTCGTCTTTTGCATCAACATAGTTATAGCCAAGATTGATATATAGGTTGTCATCTTGCCACTTGATGTAGGCTTCACCACCTTCCATTTTGGCTTTATCAATGTTTTCCATTAAGTTTTTGGTATTGTCATAATCGATTAAGCTATCAACTTTTGTCGAATACAACGAAAATCCAGTAGAAATATTGTAAGCCAATTTCTGATCTAAACCAATTTCATAAGAAATACTTTCTTCTGGATTTAAATCTGGGTTACCACCGTAGGCGTACATATCATTCAACGTTGGCGCTTTAAATGCAGAACCAATATTGGCGTAAATACTGGTTAATGGCAGCAGTTGGTAACGTACGGCACCTTGTGCAACAGTATGTGTGCCAAACTTTTCATTATCTTCAACACGTAGACCAAGCTGTGTATTTAACCCATTGTTTTGATATTGATGTTGTATGTAATAACCAGCAGAATCTATATCACCTTTATAAGGAGAACCATAAGAAATCACATTACCTTGAGTTTCTCTGTAAGTGCTACCTAATAAAATATTCTGGTGAGGCGTAAATTGCCACTGCCCATACAACTCAGCTTCTTGAGTTTTACTATGAATGAAATCAGTTGAACTGTTTTGATCAATATCATCTTTAAATTGTGATAAGCGAGCATTTAAAGAAAGATTAGGATTGAGATTCACACGGCCTTTTAAATTGATAATCTGATTTTTAAAATCTTGGCTGATGTTGTTGCCGTTATTATCGTATTGACTTGTTCCTTGGTTCTCACTGAAATCGACAGATGCAACATAGCCATCCTGTTCAATTCCCAGCTTTGCGCTATAGCCTTTTTGATCAAAGGATGCATTAGACGCATTTTTTGAGTCTTTTACTGGTGTGCCATCAGTCTCTAAACGCTGACCGCGAACCTGAGCATAATAACCGTCTTGGGCGAAGTCTGCACCGATGATGCTTTTATAGGTATTGTTTTCACCCATTTCACCAGTGATGAAAGCACTGTTTTTAGTTGGTGTTTTTGTGATAAGTTGTACAACACCACCAATTGCATCTGTACCGTATAGAACAGATGCTGGGCCTTTAAGAACTTCGATTTGCTTGATGTCGGTTGTATCAATAAATGGAAGCGAAGCAGCGCCAGAGGTTGCTGAATTTAGTCGCACACCGTCACGCAAGACTAATGCTTGATCAGATTCGGCTCCACGTAAGAAAATAGATGATGCTTGACCATAACCGCCGCTTTGAACAACTGTGATCGCTGGGTCAGTCATTAATAAGTCAGGCAGTGATGCAATCGGGGACTGTTCCAGAATTTTTGGCTCAATAATATTAATCCGCGCAGGCACATTGCCAATTTTTTCTTCAGAACGTGTCGCGGTAACGACTAAAGTATCTAAAGATGCATTTACAACATTAGAACTGTCTTGTGCAGATACAGACGTAGAGAAACCCATTGCAAGCGCAATTGCGCCCACTAAAGCAGTAGGCTGAAAAAGAGTAGACATGACTTTGCTCCATACATTCACCCCACGTGAATGATTGAGTTAAGGGCACAACAAGCAGGTCTCCGGACTTCAATGTGCCAAGCATCTTTTAATCAATGATTGCTTCGCTGTATATCCACCTTCCCATATTGTTCATACAGTGGTGTAAATCATCTCATTTAAACAGATATACGTTTCATGGTTACCGTTGCGGGGGCAGTGTTGGACTTTCACCAACTTCCCTAAAGCTCAAAGCTAGGACTCGTTGCATTTGCGCGAAGTATAAAGTCTGTTCGGCATTTAAACAACGGAAATGCAGAATAATCCGCCTGAACTTCCCTCAACCCCTTAAAATTGCATTACAATGATTCGCCCCAATATCTGATTCTGTGAGTGTGAACAGACAATTTAAAAGTCGCGCACAGCAAGATCAGCAAAATGAAGATTGAAAATCAGGATTAGAGTCCAAAACGATGCGTACCCGTGCCAAAATTTGCGGAATCACGCGAATTCAAGATATAAACAGTGTGGTACATGCGGGTGCAGATGCAATTGGCTTGGTGTTTTATCCTCCAAGTCCGCGCCATGTGAACATTGAACAAGCACAATGCTTGCTGCAAAACATTCCCGCTTATGTGCAAGTGGTCGGTTTATTTGTCAATGCAACGGCAGAAGAAATTGCCGCTGTACTCAAACAAGTACCTTTAGATATTCTGCAGTTTCATGGCGATGAAACACCGTTGCAATGTCAGCAAATAGCAGAGCAAGTTGGACGTCGATGGTACAAAGCCATTCAGGTCAAACCCGATTTAAATGTGTTAGATGCAATAAAAAGTTATCAACAAGCAGGTGCAAGCGCAGTATTATTAGACGCGTGGCATCCTGAATTGAAAGGTGGTACAGGACACAGTTTTGACTGGTCAAAATTCCCGAAACTCGATATTCCTTTAATTTTGGCGGGTGGTTTAAACCCTGAAAATATTGAAGATGCAATTCAGACGACTCAAGCCTATGCCGTTGATGTCAGTGGCGGAGTTGAGTCTGCAAAAGGTATTAAAGACCAACAACTCATAGAAAACTTCATGCAAGGAGTCCAACGTGGATCAGCAAAGTACAAATCACAATAACTCAGTGATTGACTATACCCAATTCCCAGATGCAAAAGGGCATTTTGGTATCCATGGCGGACGTTTTGTGTCAGAAACGCTGATGGCGGCTTTACAAGATTTAGAAAAATTGTATTTCCGCATGAAAGATGATCCGCAGTTTTTGGCAGAATTCGACCGCGATCTCGCCTACTATGTAGGTCGTCCTAGTCCTTTGTATTATGCTGAGCGATGGTCAAAAGAGTTGGGTGGTGCGCAAATTTACTTAAAACGTGAAGATTTGAACCATACTGGCTCACATAAAGTGAACAACACCATTGGTCAGGCACTGTTGGCAAAACTGTCTGGTAAAAAACGCATTATTGCCGAAACAGGTGCAGGTCAGCACGGTGTAGCAACTGCGACCATTGCCGCCCGTTTAGGCTTAGAATGTGTGGTGTTCATGGGCGCAGAAGACGTCAAACGTCAGGCCATGAACGTGTATCGCATGCGTTTACTCGGGGCAACGGTTGTACCTGTAGAAAGTGGCTCTAAAACCTTAAAAGATGCCATGAACGAAGCGATGCGTGACTGGGTGACCAATGTCGATTCAACGTATTATGTGATTGGTACTGTGGCAGGCCCACATCCGTATCCACAATTGGTACGTGATTTCCAGTCGATTATTGGTCGTGAAGCGCGTCGCCAAATTCAAGAGCAGGCAGGTCGTTTACCTGATGCATTAGTAGCTTGTGTAGGCGGTGGTTCTAATGCCATGGGCTTGTTCTATCCATTCTTGAACGATGCCGAAGTGAAAATGTACGGTGTCGAAGCTGCAGGTTTAGGCATTGAAACAGGCAAACACTCTGCACCATTGAATGCAGGACACGTGGGCGTATTACACGGTAACCGTACTTATTTAATGTCGGATGCACAAGGTCAGATCATTGAAACCCACTCTATTTCTGCAGGTCTGGATTATCCAGGTGTAGGGCCAGAGCACAGCTTCCTGAAAGATATGCACCGTGTCGATTACGTGCCAATCAATGACCAAGAAGCATTGCAAGGTTTCCGTGATTTAACCCGTATTGAAGGGATTATTCCTGCTTTAGAAAGCTCGCATGCTATGGCTTATGTAAGCAAGCTTGCACCAACGATGGATAAAGACCAAATCATTATTGCGACTGTTTCAGGTCGTGGTGATAAAGACTTAATGACTGTTGCCCGCATTGATGGCGTGGAAATGGTCGATATGTAAATCGCAAGATGCTTGAAATAAAGCATGCTACATTTCAATTCAATCGTGCTGAAGCAATTCGGCACGATTTTTTATTTGGAGGATTGAAAAATTCTCGCTACTTTAAACAATCATGCTTCAAAATCATCAACCTTAAAAGCCATCATGCTTAGGAAATTTGCGTAGGAGTCGGATATGCCCAGTTTATTTATCGTGATGTTAGGCGGGCGTCATGCGCGAGCCAATACTGAAGTGCATGATGTGGTACTTGCGGTAGGCGATTCTTTAGAACAGACCTATCCGCAACTCAAGCAGGCTTGGTTTGCAGAACCGAAAGGTTTGCATATTGACGCATGGGCGCAAATTAATGGTGTTGAGTTTGAAGGTAAATCCTACTATTTAAAATTTACCGATGCGCAGCCGAATCAGGCAGAAAACCGACTGTATTTAATTAATTTAGGTGGATATGATCCGCGTGAGTTTGGCGAGTTACATCGTTATGTACTGGTGGTGGCGCAAAATCCAATGGTGGCAAAACAGCGTGGTAAAGCCTATTTTGCCCAGCACTGGCAAAAACAACATACCGATCGGGTCTTAGAGGTAGATGATTGTATTGCGATAGATCAGGTGCATGGTCGCTATGTGCAATTGGTTGAAGGCTCATTTTCAGGCAATCGTTGGGAAAATACCTATCTGACTTTGAATGCTGATGCTTAAATACCTTCAGAATATTGAGGGGAAGATATCTATTAATTTATATTTTGTATATTTAGTGAACGCTCAAGCCTTAAAATAGTAAAACAATCTATGCTTTTATAGTTTTTTGAACAAAATCATAAGCTGCGGGTTTTTTGTACATGCATTTGTAGGCATAATACGACCAAAGATGAATTGTTTTTAGACAATAGGGAATGTCTTCAATGGATTTAATTCAGGCGAATGGACAACCGCATTATGGACGTTTTAGTGAACTTCCCAAAAAAATTGATTATCAGGCTTATCAATATAAATCACCGTATGGTGAAGTATTGTCGGGTTGGCGTAAACGCTTAAAATATAAAAAGTTTAAATTTTGTAGTATTCAGCACGAACACTATACCATTGGGCTTGCGATTGCCGATATTGCTTGGGCAGGGCACGGTTTTGTCTATATTTATAATCACATGACGGGCGAAGTGCAGGAATGGAATGCGATTAATTTTTTATCGCGTAATACGGTTTTAGATGAGCAACCGTTATTTAATCAAAGTTTTTTTGAAAAATCGCCATTTCAAATTGAAATTCAACATGCCAATGGTGTGCGTTATATCCGCGTGACCAAATATGGTGAAATTAAACTCAGTGCGCGGATATTTTGTGCAGGCACAGACCCGCTAAGTATGTGTAGCCCAACAGGTATTAATGGTTGGACTTACACCCAAAAACTGACCACACTCGGCTGTGAAGGCTATTTTGTTAATAAAACAGGACAAACCATTCAATTCCATGAACGCACCTTTGCTTCTTTAGATGATACCTGCGGTTTTTTACGCCCTGAAACAGCATGGTTTTGGTTGTCGTGCAACTTTTGGGATACCGAAGACCGTCGTGTAGGCTTGAATCTGGCTTCTGGTGTGAATGAAAGTTTTGGCAACGAAAACTGTTTGTGGATTAATGGCGTGCTGTATCCCTTAACAGATGTGTTGTTCCAACCTGAGGATGATGGCTCGTGGAGCATTCGCTCACTGGATCATCGTTTGAATTTAACTGTCAGCACAGGTTGGCGCCGTTATGAAAACCTGAATTTGCGTCTAGTCGGCAGTCAGTTCAGCCAATGGCAAGCTAAAATTAGTGGTACTATTCAACAAGACGATACCGAAATTATTTTGTTAAACGAATACGGCTTGCTTGAACAGCATTATGCCAAGTGGTAGGGCAAGTTTTTAACCAAGATTGTACGTCACCACTTGCAGATCATCATGTGACGTCATCTATCACTCACTTGAATCGCCATTGAGTTTTTACATAAACGGCAAAAAAAGGCGCATTATGCAATTTCACTATGCGTTCAGAATTGGCATGATACTGCGAAATATATCAAGGTGAGTTTCACATGGCACAAGGTCTTTTGGCGGGTAAGCGTTTTTTAATTGCTGGTATTGCAAGTAAATTATCTATCGCATTTGGTATTGCAGAAGCATTGCATCGTGAAGGTGCAGAATTAGCATTTACTTATCCGAATGAAAAACTCAAAAAACGTGTTGATGACTTCGCTGCACAATTTGGCTCAAGCATTGTATTGCCTTGCGATGTAGGCGTAGATGCAGAAATTGAGCAAGCTTTTGCTGACTTGGCAAAGCACTGGGATGGTTTGGATGGTTTGGTTCACTCGATTGGTTTTGCGCCTGCGCATACTTTAGATGGTGACTTTACCGATGTTACAGATCGTGATGGTTTTAAAGTTGCGCATGACATTAGTGCTTATAGCTTTATTGCGATGGCACGTGCTGCAAAACCATTATTACAAGCACGCCAAGGTTGCTTATTGACTTTGACTTATCAAGGTTCTGAGCGTGTGATGCCAAACTACAACGTCATGGGTATGGCGAAAGCATCTTTAGAAGCAGGTGTACGCTACTTGGCTTCAAGCTTGGGTGCTGACGGTATTCGCGTGAATGCAATTTCTGCAGGCCCAATTCGTACGCTTGCCGCATCAGGCATTAAATCATTCCGTAAAATGTTAGACCTCAATGAAAAAGTTGCACCTTTAAAACGCAACGTGACCATTGAAGATGTTGGTAATGCGGCATTATTCCTTTGCTCACCATGGGCGAATGGTATTACTGGTGAAATTCTGTATGTCGATGCAGGTTTTAACACGGTTGGTATGAGCGCAGAATTAATGCTAGATGCTGAATAAGCATTGCATCAAGCAGATAAAACCGAAGTTTAGGCTTCGGTTTTTTTATCGCTGCATTTTAAGTAAGAGGTATTTTGCAGATTGCTGTAATTTTATTTTCTTCTTTGACGCATCTGCTGCTATAAATAGATGAGTTGACAATATTTCAAAATAAAACTGGGTTTTAGGTCTTAAAAATGAATGCGGAACAATTGCAAAAAACGTTACATGCCAGTCAATATGCAGAACAAGTCTTGGCAAATCACGAAAGCCTGTTACAGCAGGATTATGTAATTGACCAATTTCTAAAACCGCTGAGCGCAGACTATATTCATCAATTGGTGATTTCGACTTTACAAGACATTCATGATGAAACCTTGTGGATGAAAACCCTGCGAATTTTACGCGCGCGTTTAATGTTCCGCTGGATTTGGCAAGATGCCAACCAACTCACCGATGTGGTGACGTTGACGCAGGAACTTTCAGACTTTGCTGATATTTGTGTGCAAGTAGCCAAAGATTTTGCACGGATTCCGTTGGTCGCCAAGCATGGCGAACCGATGGGGTATAACGGTAAAGTCCAAGACCTGATTGTGGTCGCCATGGGCAAACATGGCGCGCAGGAACTGAATTTATCCAGCGACATCGACCTGATTTTTGCCTTTGATGAACAAGGCGAAACCAATGGACGCAAGTGTATTGAAGTGCAGCAATTCTGCATTTTATGGGGACAAAAACTGATCTATCTATTAGATCATATCACCGCCGATGGTTTTGTTTTCCGCGTCGATATGCGTTTACGCCCGTGGGGCGATGGTTCTGCTTTGGCGATTAGCCATGTCGCACTGGAAAAATATTTAAGCCAGCATGGACGCGAATGGGAACGCTATGCTTGGATTAAGGCACGTATTATCACAGGTGGGCAAGAAGGTTATGAACTGCTGGAAATGACCCGACCTTTCGTATTCCGCAAATATGTCGATTACACCGCCTTTGAAGCCATGCGCGAAATGAAAGCCATGATTGAGCGCGAAGTGCAGCGTCGTAATATTGAAGACAATATTAAATTGGGCGCGGGCGGTATTCGTGAAGTTGAATTTATTGTGCAGGTTTTTCAGCTGATTTACGGTGGTTCAAAACTAGAATTACAAGACCGCCAGTGTTTGGTGAGTTTGCGCCATTTGGGCGAAGCTGAATTGCTAGAGCCACAAGCCGTACTGGATTTGGAAGATGCCTATTTATTCCTGCGTCGAGTAGAACATGCCATTCAAGCCTTGAATGATCAGCAAAGCCAAGCTTTACCGACTGAACCTGAGTTACGCGCACGCATTAGCGATACTTTGGGCTTTGCCGATTGGGACAGCTTTATGCAGACCCTAAATGAAAAGCGTGTCAAAGTCATTTATCAGTTTGAGCATTTAATTAAAGAAAATGAACCCGATTCTTTGCTGGAAAATTACAGTCAGCTAGAAAAACAGCTCGATGCGGTACTAGACGATCAAGCGAAAAATTTAGTGCATGAGTTCTGGTATGGACACGCCATTAAAAAACTCACCGCCAAAGCTTTACAGCGTTTAAAAACCTTTTGGCCACACTTGATTGAAGCAGTGTTGCAGTCAGAAAATCCACAAATGGCATTGATGCGTTTAATGCCACTGGTCGAATCTGTTCTGCGTCGTACCGTGTATTTGGTCATGCTGATTGAAAGCAAGGGGGCACTGCAACGCTTGGTAAAAATGGCCACAGTCAGCCCGTGGATTTGTGAAGAATTGACGCAATATCCTGTGTTGTTGGATGAGTTTTTATCTATGGATTTTGAATTGCCAAAACGCAGCGATTTGGAAGATTCTTTGCGCCAACAATTGCTGCGCATTGAACTGGATGAAGTCGAAGACCTCATGCGGGTGCTACGTTTATTCAAAAAATCCAACGTCTTGACAGTGGCGGCCAGCGATGTACTGGCAGAAAGTCACTTAATGAAAGTGTCAGATGCGTTAACCGATATTGCCGAAGTGACCGCAAATGCAGCCCTACAACTGGCCTATCAGATGATTGTCAAAAAACATGGTTATCCGCTAGACAGTGAAGGGCAGCGCTGTGGTTTGGAGCATAACGCTTTTGCCATTATTGGTTATGGCAAAGTAGGTGGCATCGAACTTGGTTACGGCTCAGATTTAGACGTGGTTTTTATTCACAACATGGATGAACAAGCCGATACTGATGGCATTAAACCGATCAGTGGCTTTGAATTTGCTATGCGGGTGGCACGTAAATTTGTATCTTTAATGACCACGCAAACTTTAGATGGTCGAGTTTATGATGTCGATACCCGTTTACGTCCTTCGGGAGATGCGGGTTTATTGGTGACCAGTTTACGGGCCTTTGAGCAATATCAACTGAAAAGTGCGTGGCTGTGGGAGCATCAGGCTTTAGTGCGTGCGCGCAGTATTGCGGGTGAGCAATGTTTACGTGACAAGTTTGAAGTGTTGCGTTGTCAGATTTTAACCCAGCCGCGAGATGAAGCTTATGTCCGCAGTGAAGTGCTGAAAATGCGTCAAAAAATGAAAGATCATTTGGGTTCATCTAAAGAGCAAAAAAAAGATGGAATTTTTCATTTAAAACAGGATGCAGGTGGTATCGTTGATATCGAATTTATGGCACAGTATGCGGTATTAGCCTGGAGTGGGTCGAATCCTGATCTCGCCCATTATTCCGACAACGTAAGAATCCTTGAAGATGCCGCAAAAACAGGTTGCTTATCCAGCGACGATGCGACAGCATTGATTCAAGCTTATCTCCGTGAACGAGCCGAAAGCCACCGCTTAGCCCTTGCAAATCAATCCATGCAAGTCAATGCTGCGGACTGGTACGATACCCGTGAGGTCGTTTGCAAGTTATGGCAAAGATTAATTGATCCGACTGCTATGTCTGCGTTGGATTAAAATGACTATTGTATAAACATTTGGAGTGTGTGCCATGAATTTGGCTGATCGTGATGGTTTTATTTGGCAAGATGGACAATTGGTTGACTGGCGTGATGCAAAAATTCACGTCTTAACGCATACCTTACACTACAGTATGGGTGTGTTTGAGGGTGTCCGCGCTTATGAAACGCCAAACGGAACTGCGATTTTCCGTCTTCAGGACCATACTAAGCGTTTGTTAAACTCTGCAAAAATCTATCAAATGAAAGTACCATTTGATCAAGCAGCTTTAGAACAGGCGCAAATTGATGTGGTACGTGAAAACAAACTTTCATCGTGCTATTTACGTCCATTAATTTGGATTGGTTCTGAAAAACTGGGTATTGCTGCAACCAATAACACCATTCATGCTGCTGTTGCGGCTTGGGGTTGGGGTGCATACTTGGGTGAAGAAGCGATGGCTAAAGGTATTCGCGTTAAAACTTCATCGTTTACGCATCATCATCCAAACGTGACCATGTGTAAAGCTAAAGCTTCTGGTAACTACACTTTGTCTATTCTTGCACACCAAGAAGTAGCGCAAGCAGGCTATGACGAAGCGATGTTGATGGATCCACAAGGTTATGTATGCCAAGGTTCTGGCGAAAACGTATTCTTAATTAAAGATGGCGTTTTACATACACCAGACATCGCAGGCGGTGCTTTAGATGGTATTACGCGTCAAACGGTGATCACCATTGCTAAAGACTTGGGTTATGAGGTAGTTGAACGCCGTATTACGCGTGATGAATTCTACATTGCCGATGAAGCCTTCTTTACAGGTACAGCAGCAGAAGTTACCCCAATTCGTGAATACGATGACCGTGTAATTGGCTGTGGTTCACGTGGCCCAATTACCACTGAAATTCAAAAAACTTTCTTTGACGCAGTTCAAGGCAAGAATGACAAATATGCACATTGGTTGACTTACGTTAAATAAGTCACGCGTGTGTACCTGAGTCAACATGATTGACTCAGGTGTGATGACCCCGTTCAGGCAATAGTTTGAATGGGGTTTTATTTTGCCTGCTATTGCGTTATTGAACGGCTAAACATCTTTCGAGATTGGTTTCTCACGTTTCTGATATAGATGAATGATCAACTGTTTCTTCGTTGAGTTGGTGATGTAAAAATTTGATCTTTTGGATAAATTCAGTCGTTTAAAGCATGGGTTTTTATAGCGAAGGGCAATCCCTGTAATTGGTGAGATTTGATGTTAAAAAACGCTCAGTCTGTTGAATGTGATAGGAGATAGTGAATTAAATACGTGAAAAGTGTAGTAAAGATTAGGCTAAAAACTGAATTTTGACCATTCTTTCAAAAATAAACCTACTTAAAATGTAACAAAAGTTAAAATAAAAATGTTGTTAAAGTTAAATAAAAACAATGTGTTGGTTTAAATGTAAATAAATATATTTTTTGGGTATCCCTAGAATTGGTATCACAAGTTTTAGGGAGTGGGCTGCTCCCTAGTTTTTTGCGATGTCATTTAAAACAGTACTTTAATCTCCTAATTAGCTGAATTCCAAGGTTTATTTAATATTGTGTGAATTAGGGCGTATAGATGGCTTTTTGTGAGAAATACCTCAAATAAAGAAGCTCGCTAAGGATTGAGTTTCAATAATTCTAACGATATCTCAAGTGAGTGAATGATTAAAAAATGGTTTTTTATAAGAGTTATGGAGAAGTGACATGTCTAAATTTATTAAAACTGCTGCTGCTTTGATGGTTTTCGGAGCTTTTTCAACGGTAACAATGGCAGGTGGTAATCATCATCCTAAACCAGACCCTAAGCCAACCCCAGTATGTAACGAAGGGCCATGTACAGGAAGTATTCCAATTCAAGTGATTGTGCCTAAGCGCTTTGAACTGAAAGTGAAAACACCAAGTATCTCATTAAAAGATGGTGCAGAATCTTCAGGTCAATTTTTGGTTGGAGCGAATGCAAAGTACAACTTAATGGTCGATACCGATAACCGTGTGGGGAGCAAATCAACCAAATCTCAAGCGATATCAGGTAATCATGCAGTGGGTTTAACCGTTGAAACCACGCTTGCGGGTTCATCGTCTGTGATTCAGTTAAATGATCAGAAAACCAACATTGCGCCAGGTAACAATGGCTGGAATACTTACAATGTCTTGGTTAAAAGTGACAGCGTAGGTATTTCTAAACCAGCGGGTACTTACACCGATAAATACAACATTCGAGTGTCATTCTAATTCGCTTGAACTCAATCTAAATCAGTTGGCTTTACCGACAGGGTGGAGTCAACTTTTTAGTCTAAAGACAAGCGTAATCAGACATTGTTGGGGGATGCATGAAAAAATTATTGAAATATGTGCTGGTCGCAAGTTGTTTATGTGCAGAGGCAGTTTATGCAAATTTGGTGATTTCACCGACTCAAATGTATTTGGGCGATAAAGCACGACAACGCAGTGCAACAGTAGTCATGGAAGCCACCGATCTTACTGAACCGAAAAGCTTTGAAATGTCTGCCTATAAATGGTCGCAAAATGCACAGGGTGAAGATGTGCTAGAACCAGAACAAGACATCTTAATTAATCCTAAAAACTTTGTTTTACAACCGAATGCACAACAAGTGATACGCGTAGGTTTTAGCCGACCACTTTCTAAGGAAGAAATGGCGCAAGAAAAAACTTGGCGCATTGTTTTTAAAGAAATTGCTCCTGTAGTGGAAGAAGACGCCTTACAATTTTTATTCACAATTTCTGTTCCTTTATTTGTAGGTAAGCAAGATGTCATTCAGGTGACTGCAACCCCGCGTTATCAAAATGATCATTTATTTTTAGAGATAGAAAATCATGCTGCATCGCATGTGCAAATTTCTTCAATCAGCATTTTAAACCAACAAAAACAAACCGTTGCAACCACACGTGAAATGAAATATTTGTTAAATCAACAAAAATACAGTTTTGATATGGGGCAAATTAAACTCAGTGATTTGAAAAATTACATACTCAAACTTGAAACAGATAAAAGTGAGCAAGCCATTGAGTTAAAAATGAAGGGCTAAATCATGCATAGAACTCGACTGTTTTTTGCGCTGCAATGTATCCTGTGGGGGATACCATTACCCAGCCAATGCTGAAATGGCGTTGAATAGTGTTTGGCTGAATGGCGTAGATCGTGTCATTGAAAGTTTGGTGTTGCAGCAGGATGGGCAACGCTATATGGAATGCGAGGTCTTGCAGCAACTTGGTTTACAGCAAGACCGTTTACAAAAACACAGTGCACAAACTCAGTTCTGTTCTGTAACCACCAATGAAATTCAGTCTGAACAAGACTTTGCGCTGCAAGCGATTAAATTGACCGTACCTGCCAGCTATTTTATAGATGCACAACTGAGCCAAACCCATGCGATTCCGTCTAAAGCAGAGTTGGGCGGTTTTTTAAATTATAATGTGCTGTATGCACGTTATGATAATTACAATGAATTAAATGGTTTGGCGGAGCTTGGTATTTTTAAAGATTACTGGATTTTTAAAAATGGCATGATGTATCGCAAAGAGGCAGAACAGGATCAAGATAAGCTACTGCGTTTAAATACCAGTTTTGAAATTGAATTTCCATCACGTTATCAGCGTTTAACTTTGGGTGATAACACCAGCGTTTACAATCCTTTATTAGATACATTCAGATTTGGTGGTGTGTCTTTTGGTTCAAATTTTAGTAGTTATCCAGACTTTATTTATTGGAATGTACCCACTTTAAGAGGCAGTGCTGTACTGCCATCCACCGTCGATTTATACATTAATGGCATCAATTTATATCAGCAACAAGTGACGCCTGGGCACTATACCTTAAATACGGGTGCCAATATTCAGCAGTCGGGCGAGGCGCAAGTGGTCGTGGAAGATGTATTGGGAAATCGTACCGTGCAATCTTTTCCAGTTTATGTCACCACGCAACTACTCAAACCAGGACTGAACGAATACAACTTTTCTGCAGGAAAGCTGCGTTATGACTACGACTACGTGTCGGATGATTATCTGGAGTTTTTTGGCAACCTATATTTCAGACGCGGGATCACAGACAGCATGACGTTAGGAACCAATTTAAGTTATAGCAAAGATGTGCAGAATGTCGGGTTGTTATGGACGCAATCTCTCAGTAAATATGCCTTGTTAGATACGCATGCAGCATCTAGCCACAGTGATTGGGGCGATGGTTATACCTTTGGCGCTTCGTTAAGCCGTAATGGAAGTCGGCTTGCACTTGGTGCAAGTCATAAATACTACAGTCCTGAATATCGTGGTTTGGGTTATAGCGATATGACGCAAACAGTGGAATACGACAACTTAGCTTATGTCAGTATTTTCAATATTCCTTTCATTAATACCTTAAATGTGAACTATCTAGAGCGCCGTTATCATCCCAATGCAAATAATAGCTTTGCAGATAGCCAAATACTTACAGTCGGTTTTTCTCGTATGTTTGGGCGTCAAACTTCACTGTCGTTTTCTTATTACAAAGATTTGAAAGTGCAGGATAGCGACGGGGCATATTTAACGCTGAATTATCAATTTGACCAACGCCGCAGTGCGCAGCTTTCACATAATTTTGATGAGCAAACCCAGTTGCGTTATGCACAAAGCAGCCTAACGCAAAATGGTGTGGATTACACCCTTGCTGTGCGTCACCAACAAGCAGAAGGGGATATTGGGGTAAATGCTTATACAGCCCTGAAAATGCCGATGGGCAATTTATATTTAAGCCACGATGAAAGTGAGCGCTTTAGCTACAGTCAAGCCAATTATCAGGGCGCAGTAGTGTGGTTAGACCGTAAATGGGCCATGACCAAATATGTAGACAATGCTTTTGCCTTGGTGAATGTTGGTGATATTCCAAATGTGGAAGTACAGCGCGCCTTAACACCTGTTGGTAAAACCAATCAACACGGCTATGCGTTTGTGCATGACATTGTGCCTTACGTCAATTACGACGTGTCTTTTGATCAAGACCAGTTAGATTTGTATGACAGCTTTGAATATTCAAGCCAAAAAGTGATTGGTATGAATCAACGCGGCTATAAAGTGAATTTCCCTGTTCAGCGTACAGGATTGATCATATTGCGTTTACTCACGCCCGATCAGCAGACCTTTGTGCAGGGCAGTGAAGTGTATTTAAGTGATGATGCAACCGAATTTGTACCTGTGGGCAGCGATGGAAAAGTACATTTATATGGTGTGAAAGCAGGCAGTTATACGCTGAAGGTTAAAACCAAAGGTGGAAAAGTTTGCCATAGTTCACTTGAAGTCCCTCAAATTAAAGCAGGCACTGTTCCACAAACCAGACAGTTAGATTTGATTTGTCAGTAAGTATATCAGCAGGATGATTGAGGATGAGAACATGAAAAAATTAGGGATGGTAAAAAAATTAAGTCTAGTGCTGTGTGGATGCTGGATTTGTTTTCCTGCACAGGCTTGCACCATTGGTTCGGTCAGTGAATCTTTATTGCAAATGAGCTCACAATACCGTAGCCAGACTGCAACCAGTTTTAATGTGCGCTGTGATCGAGGTTATAGCATTCAGTTCAGTAGTCGTAATTTACGTGACAAACATGGCAGCAGTTTTGTGAATAATGGCACACACCGTTTACGCACCAGTATGAGTATTATGGGAGCAAAAACAAATCTGTGGAACACGCCCATCGCAGGGCATGTTTCTACGACAGGACATAAATACAGTGTCGCGGTACGCTTGGATGAACAACCGAGTTTGACAACGCCAGCAGGTCGTTATACCGATGAGTTGTATATTAATTTACTTTTTTAGAGGGCTTCGATGTGCAGCAGATCAGGTATTCAGCAAACAAGATATTCAGCAGGCAGGTATCCAATATCTGCTTTTTTTATCTATTTAGGGTGAATGACAGCAAACGATTTACATTAAATTTATACATAAAACTATGTGTGCAAAACTAGGTATAGGCGATCATCGAGTTGTTAAAAAAATGACAAATGTGTCACCAAAGCATCATATTACTGCAATGCAGCTGCTCTATGCTAGCAAGCATAAAATAAGAATTGAGCAAAAAGGCGATGAGCAATGTATTGGCAAAGCAGAGCAGTAAATTAGAGCGTTACAGCGATGCATTTAAATTTCATTTCAAACAAGATCAAAAACAAAAAAGCAGCCAGCCTACCTCTGAACTCTCAGACCTTGTCCGCCCACGTTTAAAAATTGCCCTTGTAACAGAAACTTGGCCACCTGAAATTAATGGTGTGGCACGTTCACTGTTGCAGCTTTGCAAAGGATTGCAGGAACTTGGACACAAAATTTTATTGATTCGCCCTGAACAAAAACAAGCCTGCACTCAATTCCAACCGTATCAAGAATGTCTGGTAAAAGCACAAGCCATTCCTAAATATCATAATTTACAATTTGGCTGGCCGCAGTGGTCTAAACTTTCGCAGGCTTTAGATGAGTTTCAACCTGATGTGGTGCATATCGTCACTGAAGGCCCTTTAGGGCTTGCCAGTTTACATATTGCAAAATCAAAAAATATTCCAGTATCAAGTGGTTTTCACTCCGCATTTCAAGATTTTAGCCGTTTTTTCGATTTGGCATTTTTACTCAAGCCAATTCAGCACTATCTAAAATGGTTTCATAACAATACCTCGCTGACGTGTGTGCCAAGTAGCCATACTGAAAAATCATTGCGTCAGTTTGGTGTGCAAGGGCCTTTGGTGGTGGTTGGGCGTGGTGTCAATGTTGAATATTTTTCACCAGATTTTCGTTCTACCCAACTGCGAGCAAGCTGGGGTGCGAGTGAAAATACGCGGGTGATGTTGTATGTAGGGCGTTTATCACCTGAAAAAGAAGTCAATCTTATTATTAATGCCTATCAGCGTATGCCAAAAAATACCGAACAGCCTGTGAAATTGGTGATTGTTGGAGATGGGCCAGACCGTGAACGTTTAGAAGCCATGAACGCTCAGGGAGATATCATTTTTATAGGTAGTTTAAGTGGCACAGCACTTGCACAAGCCTATGCCAGTGCCGATGTGTTTGCTTTTGCCAGTCAGGTCGAAACCTTTGGCAATGTCGTGTTAGAAGCTATGGCGAGTGGCTTGCCTGTCATTGCTTATGACTATGCTTGCGCACGTTTACATCTAAAACCGAATGAAACAGGCTGGTTGAGTCCACTCGGTCAGCCAGAAGATTTGGTCGGTCATATCCACCGACTTCCCGATCTTACAACCCTTAGACAGATGGGCGAACACGCCCGCAAAGCGACTTTAAATATTGGCTGGCAGTATCCAGTCCAACAATTTGAGCAGGCGTTATATCTGGTGGCGAAGGAGCTACACATGCCATCTTAGCTATACGCCAAAGAGGAGAGAACTGATGAAGTTTAAAAATGCAAAAATAAGAATGCTGGATCTCGACTTAAAAGGCTGTTTGTATCTTAACCATTTTTCCCACTCTCAGCGGGTGGCACAATTTTTTAAAGTTATTAGCCGTTTGGGCGATGGTGTGTTCTGGTATGTCATGCTCGCAAGTGCATGGATGATGCAGGGCATTGGTTATAGTTTACAAATTATTTATCTGTTGTTAGGCGGATCTGTCGGCACAGGTATTTATAAATATTTAAAACAAAAAACCGTCCGTCCACGTCCGTATCAGGTACACCAAGTGATCCGTTTGGGTGAACGTCCCTTAGATCATTTTAGCTTCCCATCAGGTCACACTTTGCATGCAGTCATGACCACAACGGTTTTGGGTTATATCCAGCCAGTATTGTTGATGTTGATGTTGCCCTTTACGATTTTGGTGGCCGTTTCCCGTATGATTTTAGGCTTGCACTATCCGAGTGATGTGGCAGTCGGGGCGATGATTGGCGGTTCAGTGGCGAGTGCGATTATTTTGGCTGCACCTTATGTAAATATTGTTTTATAAGCTTGGATAAAACCAAATCGAAAATTCAGTGCAGTAATGGCAGGCAGCCCATGCGAAATTTGTTAAAGTAGTCGCTGTCTTGACTAGAATAGGGAATACACATGGGTTTACGTTGGACGGACAGCATCGACATTGCCATTGAGTTATATGAGGCGCATCCCGATGTCGATCCGCAATGGATTCGTTTTACCGATTTGCACGCTTGGGTCTGTGCTTTGCCAGAGTTTCAAGATGATCCCGAAAAATCGACTGAAGGCATCTTAGAAGCCATTCAAATGGCGTGGATTGACGAAGCACGTTAATCTAGCGGTGTGAAGCAAGATTGATTTGCCGATCAAGGTCCTGCACAATGCGCTTCATATCGAAAAAAGCAATTTTTTTACACATCAAAAGCAGAAAATAGCCCATTATTCGGTATAATGCGGCAAAATTTTCGCGTCAACATTGACTTAAGGAGCCAATCATGGCTATTGAACGTACTTTATCTATCGTAAAACCAGATGCTGTTGCTAAAAACCACATCGGTGACATCTTTGCTCGTTTCGAAAAAGCTGGTCTTAAAATCGTTGCGACTAAAATGAAACACCTTTCTCAAGCTGAAGCTGAAGGCTTCTACGCTGAGCACAAAGAACGTGGTTTCTTTGGTGACCTAGTTGCGTTCATGACTTCTGGTCCAGTCGTTGTTTCAGTTCTTGAAGGTGAAAACGCAGTTCTTGCTCACCGTGAAATTTTAGGTGCAACAAACCCTAAAGAAGCTGCACCTGGTACAATCCGTGCAGATTTCGCTGTAAGCATCGATGAAAACGCTGCTCACGGTTCAGACTCAGTTGCATCTGCAGAGCGTGAAGTAAACTACTTCTTTGCTCAAACTGAAGTTTGCCCACGTACTCGTTAATACGCAGTATTCAAACCAGATAAGTGTTATTATGCTTATCTGGTTTTTTATTCTCCGATTTTTATTTTCTGAATAAACCTTTGCTCACCTCTTGAGCTTCTCCTTTCATCTTTAGACATGGTTTAGGTATACACACATGAGTACAGAAGTCCTCGCTGCATCTGCAACAGATGTTCAGCAAGCATCTGCGTCCGCTCCTGCACAGTCTGCGACTGCAGAGAAAGTGAATCTCCTTGGCATGTCACGTCCACAAATGGAAAAATTCTTTGAAGATTTAGGCGAGAAGAAATTCCGTGCAGGGCAGGTGATGAAATGGATTCACCAGTTTTTTGTTACAGATTTTGCTGAAATGACCAATATTTCAGGCAAGTTACGTGAAAAACTGGAAAAGATTTGTGAAATTAAAGCGCCTGAAGTGGTGCATAAAAATTATTCTAAAGACGGTACTCGTAAGTGGGTATTCCGTGTGGGTGATGGTGAAGGCTCATTGGTCGAAACCGTTCTGATTCCTGCCGAAGACAAAACTGGCTCACGTAAAACCCTGTGTATTTCATCGCAAGTAGGTTGTGCACTGGACTGTTCATTTTGTTCTACGGGTAAACAAGGTTTTCAGCGTGACCTAACCCAAGCCGAAATTATTGGTCAGTTGTGGATGGCAAACTATTCCTATATGGAAGATGTGCCTGTGATTGAACGTGAGCGTTCTGTGACCAACGTGGTGATGATGGGTATGGGCGAACCGTTGTTGAATTACGATGCCGTCTTGAACGCCATGCGCATTATGCTAGATGACTTTGCTTATGGCATGTCTAAGCGTCGTGTGACTTTATCGACTTCGGGTGTTGTACCTAAAATTGACCAATTGGCACAAGATATTGATGTGGCTTTGGCAATTTCTTTGCACGCCACCAATAACGAACTGCGTGATGAACTTGTTCCAATCAATAAAAAATATCCATTGGAACAATTAATCGCAGCTTGTCAGCGTTATATTGGAAAAGATGGCAATGAAAGTGCGCGTAAACACGTGACTATTGAATATGTGATGTTAGATGGAGTGAATGACCATCCTGAACATGCGCAGCAAATGATTAAGCTACTCAAGAACCTACCAAGCAAGATTAATTTGATTCCATTTAACCCATTTCCGCACGCTCCGTATGGACGTTCAAGCCGAAATCGAATTATTTCTTTCCAAAAAACTTTGTCTGATGCAGGTTTTGTGTGTACGATTCGTCAGACACGTGGTGATGATATTGATGCCGCGTGTGGGCAATTGGTCGGACAAGTGGCAGACCGCACCCGCCGTGCCGAACAGTGGAAAAAGAAAGTTGCAGCGCAAAATGAAATCATACGCTCGCAAGGATAATGACTTTTATAGATAAGTAACTTGCATCGAACGAAGACGCAAAGGGGATGTCCATTGAATAAGCCTGTATTTAAAATCGCACAAATTACAACTGTTTGTATTTCGGCAATTTTTGCTGCAGCTTGTCAAACCACAGCTCCAACCTTAGGGCAAAAAGACCCTGAAAAAGCGGTGCAAGTACGTACGCAGTTGGCAGCAGAATACTTAAAAAATGGCGATTTAGACTCAGCCAAACGCGCACTTGATCAAGCGCTGGAAAGTGATTCACGTGATTCCACCGCCAATATGATGATGGGTGTGTTGCTGCAACAAGAAGGTAGCAAGCTGAATTTAGAAAAAGCCGATGCATATTTTAAGCGTGCCATTGCCGCTGACCCCAAAAATGCACAAGCGCGTAACAACTATGGTACGTATTTATATCAAGTAGAACGCTATAATGATGCGATTGAGCAGCTCAGCATTGCAGGTGCAACGCTGGGTTATGATCAGCGCTTTAGAGCATTGGAAAATGTAGGTCGTATTTACTTGAAATTAGGCGATGTAGAGAATGCTGAAAAGTCATTCAAACAAGCCTTGCAAGCCAATCGCGATTCTTATGTTTCAATGTTAGAGTTGTCGGAAATTTTATATTTAAGACAACAATTTGCACCCGCACGACAGCTGTATGAACAATTTGTACGTGCTGTGGGGCAAAAAAATCAGGGTGCGCGTGCCTTATGGATTGGGATTCGTTTAGCACGTGCCAATGGCGATCAATTGGGAACTCAGGTTTTAGTGAACCAGCTGCGTGCATTATTTCCCAATAGCCAAGAATACCAACGTTATTTGCAATTACAGTACAGTACTGAGGCCGTATGGAAGTAAATCCTAATTCACCGCAACCCACACAGGGGACAACGCCTGTACCCCATGCATTAGGAAATGTTCAACGTCCAGGTGAGTACCTTCGTCAAATTCGCGTCAATCAAAAACGCGAACTGGATGATGTTTCAAAAGATTTGAAAATTCCATTAAAAACGCTGATGGCGCTAGAGCAAGACGAATATACCGCTTTGCCTGAAGCGACCTTTATTAAAGGTTATTATCGTACCTATGCCAAATATTTACAGGTCGATGCTTCAGCCATTATTCAGCGTTTTGATGAAATTTATGCCAACGATACAGGGTTGTTGCCAAATCACGCCTTGAACAATTCACCCATCAAAATTATGGGAAAACTGCCAGGCTCTAACCGCGATCGCAATAAAAAGTGGCTCACACGTATCGCTGTGATTGTGGCGGTATTGCTGTTGTTGTGGGCATTGGTCGCGCTAATTCAAAACTGGATGTCGTCTGGTCAAGAGGGTGCAGAACCTGAAATTGCAGTACTGCAATCCGATGTGCAAATCATTTCTGACAATGCGACAGGCAGCACGCCTGCACTTGCTTCGGGCGATCAGCTGAATTTGCAATTTGCTCGTCCAACTTCAGTGCATATTGTTGACTCTGCTGGCAATGTTTTAGCGACAGGACGTCAAGCCTCTACTTTAAATTTACAAGGCGAAGCCCCATTTCAAATTCGCTTAGATGATGCGACTGCTGTGTCATTAAGTTTGAACAATGAGTCGATTTCATTATCGCCATATACTGTGAACGGAAAAGCAGAATTCCGTTTATCTCGATAATGCAGCAAGGTAGAGCGATATCATGATTGTAAATCCAATTCAACGCCGTCCGACCCGTAAAATTCGTGTGGGTTCTGTCTATGTGGGTGGTGATGCGCCCATTAGCATCCAAAGTATGACCAATACGGAAACCTGCGATGTTGCTGCAACCGTGGCGCAAATTCAGCGTTGTGTAGATGCGGGCGTAGACATCATGCGTGTTTCTGTACCGACCATGGAAGCCGCAGCTGCATTTGGTGAAATTCGAAAGCAAGTATCTGTGCCGTTGGTGGCAGACATTCACTTTGACTATAAAATTGCGTTGGCAGTTGCTGATGCGGGTGCAGACTGTTTGCGGATTAACCCGGGTAATATTGGTTCGGAAGCTAAAATTCGTGAAGTCGTAGCTGCTGCCAAACATCATGATATTTCTATGCGGATTGGTGTGAATGCGGGATCGCTAGAAAAAGATATTCAGAAAAAATATGGCGAGCCGACAGGCGCAGCATTGCTAGAATCTGCCATGCGTCATATTGATATTTTAGACCGTCTAGATTTTCAGGAATTTAAAGTTTCAGTCAAAGCATCGAATGTGTTTTTAACCATGGATGCTTATCGTTTGTTATCACAACAAATTGATAATCCATTACATTTGGGCGTAACTGAAGCAGGTATTTACCGTACAGGTACCGTAAAATCTGCAATTGCTTTGGGCGGTCTGCTCATGGAAGGCATTGGCGATACCATGCGTATTTCACTTGCGGCAGAACCTGAAGATGAAGTTAAAATCGGTTTTGATATTCTAAAATCTTTAGGTTTACGCTCTAACGGGATTAACTTTATTGCCTGCCCAAGCTGTTCACGTCAGGAATTTAACGTCATTTCTGTAATGCAGGCATTGGAGGAGCGTTTGGAAGATATTCGTACTCCAATGGATGTATCGGTCATTGGTTGTAAAGTGAATGGCCCGGGCGAAGCTAAAGAAGCTGATATTGGTGTGGTGGGCGCAAGTCCGCGTTCATTGGTTTATCGTAATGGTGAAAAGAGCCATTTAATTGATACCAATCAACTCGTTGATGAAATCGAAAGCATGGTTCGTCAGCGTGTTACAGAGCTTGAACAAGCTAAATCTAAAGAGATTATTCGTACAAATTTTTCTGAGTAAGTCATGAGTTCAATTGTTGCAATTAAAGGTTTTAATGACATTCTTCCAACGCAAACACCTGCGTGGAGACGTCTAGAGCAACATTTAGCATCTTTAATGGATGCTTATGGTTATCAACAAATTCGTTTGCCAATGGTTGAGCAAACCAATTTGTTTAAGCGTTCAATTGGTGATGCGACCGATATTGTTGAAAAAGAAATGTACACATTCTTAGACAAGGGTAATCCGCCTGAGTCTTTGACTTTGCGTCCTGAAGGAACTGCAGGTTGTGTACGTGCCATGTTAGAGCACAATTTGCTACGTGGTGCGACACCGCGCGTGTGGTATATCGGCCCAATGTTTCGTTATGAAAAACCGCAAAAAGGTCGTTATCGTCAATTCCACCAATTTGGTGTAGAAACTTTTGGCGTTGCAACACCAGATATGGATGCCGAACTTATTTTAATGACTGCGCGTTTATGGAAACGTATGGGCGTTGCCGATAAAGTTCGCTTAGAGTTGAATACGCTGGGTGAGTCGGATGAGCGCGCAGCGTATCGTGCCGCTTTGGTTGAGTTTTTGGAAGCGCACAAAGCCGATTTAGACGAAGATTCACAGCGTCGTTTAAGTACTAACCCACTGCGTATTTTGGACTCGAAAGATGCTAAAACGCAAAGCATCCTAGAAAATGCTCCAAAATTGCATGATTTTATGGGTGAAGATACGCTGAATCACTTTGCCCAATTACAGCAGTATTTAACCGATGCAGGCATTGAGTTTGTGATTAATCAAAAACTGGTACGTGGTTTAGATTATTACAATAAAACCGTTTTTGAATGGACAACCACGCATTTAGGTTCGCAAGGCACAGTTTGTGCAGGCGGGCGCTATGATGGTTTGGTTGGGCAGTTGAAGGGTAAGGCAGATCAGTCCGTACCTGCCGTGGGCTTTGCCATGGGCATTGAGCGTTTATTGTTGTTGCTTGAACAAGTCGAAGACAATACGCCTGTACGTGATTGTGAAGTATTCTTGTTGGCAGATCCAACAACTCAAGGCAAGGCGTTGGTTTTAGCTGAGCAAATTCGTGACCAATTCGAACAAGCGGGCAGCCAGATTCGCTTAAAAGTTGGTTCACAAGGCTCAATGAAAAGCCAAATGAAAAAAGCCGATCAATCAGGTGCAATCTATGCCTTGATTTTTGGTGAGCGCGAAGCGGAAGCACAGCAATTGGCAGTGAAAACCTTGGCAACTGCTGAGCAAACGACTGTTGCAGTGACCAAAATTGTGCCTTTCATCATTGAAAAATTTTCTTCACAATAAGCCAAATAACATAAGGAAAAGGGTAATCCAATGAGCGCATTGAGTGATGACGAACAACTTGATAGTTTAAAATCGTTTGCGAAAAAATATGGTTCAGCCATGATTAGCGGGATTTTAATTGCGTTGATTGCCTTTTTCGGATGGCAATATTGGCAGAAAAAAACCTTGGCAGAGCAGCAAATGAATACTGCTAAAGTGCAACAACTGATGGATGATGCACGTACAGCAGAAGGCAATCCAGATGCCTTCAGTCAATTGTCTGCAACTGCCGATAAAATTGTGAAAGAAGCCCCTGATTCTGCGCAAGCTATTCAAACTCAATTCTTAATGGCTAAACTCGCTTACGATCAGCAAGATTTTGCTGCCGCAGAAAAAGCCTTAAAGAAAGTTGAAAACTCTAAAGTAAAAGACCAAGGCTTAGTGCAATTGGTTAAGTTGCGTTTGGCTTATGCACAGTTGGCGCAAAAGAAATACGATGAAGCTATTCAAAGTTTGGCCGCGGTGACTGATCCTGCATTTAAAGCGACTGCAGATGAAGCGCGTGGCGATGTTTATGTCGCGAAAAATGACCGTGAAAATGCCCAAAAAGCGTATCAAAGTGCATGGGATACTTTGGTGGAACGTAAACAAGAACGTCAAATTTTACAAATAAAACTCGAAAGTGTTGGTGTTTTGGTGGATGATCCTGAAATTGAACGCCCAGTATTAGAAACACAAGTGGATGAGAGCTAATGAATAGAAAGTATAAAATACCGTTTGCACTGACCGTTTTAACCCTTGCTTTGGCGGGGTGTTCCACCAATAAAATTAAAGTTGCAGAAGTTAAGCCAAATCCACTGCCAAAACTTGAGCAAGCTCAAAGTCTAGTTCCTGTATTTTCACAAAGCGTTGCATCGACTACAGCAGCCGATCCATTGCGCCTGCAATTGGATGCTGAAAACGGTGTAATTTATACTGTTGATCCTAAAGGTGAGATGGCTGCCTATCAAGGCAAACAACGTCTTTGGCAAAAACAAGTGTCTAAGCAAGGCTTAACGGCAGGTGTCAATGCTGCTGAAGGCATTGTGGTTGCAGGAAATGCCAAAGGTCAATTGTTTGCTTTAGATCAGCAAACAGGTGAACAAAAGTGGGTTGCACAGTTAACAGGAGCAATTCTTGCACCATCGTTAATTCAGGCAGGTCGTGTGGTGACTGTAAGTAATGACGGCACGGTATATGCACACAATGCCGAAACAGGTCAATTGGTTTGGACTTACAATTTACCAAACGTACAATTTAGCTTACGTGGCATGGCGGCACCCGTTGCGCTCGATTCACGTACTGTGCTGATTGCTTCTGCAAATGCCTATGTCTATGCACTGGATATTGTTACAGGCGTACCACGTATGCAGCGTCGTGTTGCTATTAGTGAAGGCCGTTCAGATATTCAACGCTTAAATGATATTGATGGCGACCCTGTGGTTGCAGGTCAATTCTTAGTGACCACAAGCTATCAAGGTCAGGTCACTGTATTGGACTTAGCTTCACAACAAGTGATTTGGAGTGAAGACGCAAGCAGTACCAAACGCCCAGAAGTGGCGGGGAATGGTGTATTTGTCAGCACTGCAGATGGCAAAATTGCAGCTTATGAAATCACATCAGGACAAGCACTTTGGGAAAATGACAGTTTACTCAACCGTCGTTTATCTAATCCTGTATTGTTTGGACAATATTTAGTGGTCGGTGATTTAGATGGTGTCTTACACCTCATTGATCCAAGTTCAGGGCAACTGGTTGGACGTTCAAAAACCAATGGCGAAGTCCGTTCATTGCGTGTAATTGACAATCAACTCTATGTCGCAACGCAAAAGGGCGCATTAAGCGTTTGGCAGAACCGCTAATTTTGTTCTGACTTTTATGCTAAAATAGTTGTCCGTATTTTTACGCGGGGTAATTGAATCATCAATGCCCCGTGTTTTTATTTAATAGAGTGGTCGATGTTCTCTCTGTCGTTTGCGTGGTCGCAACGCTGAACCCAACATCCATACTCTGTTCTTTCTTCCACAGTTTCGGATGTACAGACCATTGAAACTGACTGATCTTGAATAAAGGTTAATCTATGAAACCCGTAATTGCGCTCATTGGTCGTCCGAACGTCGGAAAATCAACGCTGTTTAACCAGATCACCAAGAGCCGTGATGCACTTGTTGCCGACTTTGCAGGTCTGACACGTGACCGCAAATATGGTGATGCAAGCTATCAAAATAAATCTTTCATTGTGGTCGATACTGGCGGTATTGGCGAAAGTGAAGGTGGCATCGACTCTTACATGGCTGAACAATCTAAAACAGCCATCCATGAAGCCGATATGATCATTTTTGTGGTCGATGCACGTGCAGGCTTGTTGGCATCGGATGAGCAAATTGCGCGTGAATTGCGTACTTTGGGCAAAAAAGTATTCTTGGTGGCGAACAAAGTAGATGGCGTACATGCCGAAGCCGCTTTGGTTGAGTTCTTTAAACTGGGTATGGGCGAGCCATTGCAAGTGGCTGCCAGCCATGGTCGAGGCGTTCAGCAAATGCTGGAAGACGTTTTGGCAGATGTTCCTGAAGATGAAAACCCAGATGCACATGATCAAGACACAGGTTTGCGTTTAGCCATTATTGGACGTCCAAACGTGGGTAAATCGACACTGGTTAACCGTTTATTGGGTGAAGAACGTGTAGTGGCATACGATCAGCCAGGTACGACACGTGACTCAGTCTATATTCCGTTTGAGCGCAACGAACGTAAATACACCTTGATTGATACTGCAGGTGTGCGTCGTAAAGGTAAGGTCGATGAAATGATCGAGAAATTCTCGATTGTGAAAACCTTGCAAGCCATGAAAGATGCACACGTGGTGGTGATTGTGGTCGATGCACGTGATGGTATTGTCGAGCAAGATTTGCACTTAATTGGTTACGCACTTGAAGCAGGGCGTGCCATGGTGATTGCGATTAACAAATGGGACAATATGTCCGAATATGATCGCAAACAATGTAAGTTAGATGTTGAGCGTCGTTTTGACTTTATTCCATGGGCAAAAATCCACCTAATTTCTGCCTTGCATGGTACAGGCGTGGGTGACTTATATCCATCTATCCACCGTGCGTATGAGTCATCGCACTTAAAAGTGTCACCTGCCAAATTGACGCAAATTTTGAATGACGCAACAGATGCACACCATCCACCTAAAGTGCAAGGTCGCGCCATTAAAATGCGTTATGCACACATGGGTGGACAGAATCCGCCAACCATCGTGATTCATGGTAATAAGGTCGATAAAACACCTGCAGATTACCGTCGTTATTTAGAAAACGTGTTCCGTAAAGTTTATAAGCTAGAAGGTACGCCTGTAAAAATTGAATTTAAAACTTCTGAAAACCCATTTGAAGGACGTAAGTCACAAGTGGATGAACGCACAGCCGCACGTCGTCGTCGTTATGTGCAGAAGTTTAAGAAAGCCGAGAAGAAGTTCAAGCGAGGCTAAGGCTTAAACTTTGACGTGTTTAATAAAAAATCCCGAATGTAAATTCGGGATTTTTTTGAGCAACTTAATTTAAATATAGATAGATG